>CAYRPL010000132.1:0-4862 GCA_964426045.1 uncultured Alistipes sp.
CGGTAGTTGCAACGCTCGGCCTTAAAAACAACGATGGGCTGTACTTGTCGTACTGCCCATTGTTGGTTTTAAGGTTAGCGGCCGCAAATGCCGCCTTATCACAAAAAAATTACTTCGTGGGGTCGGCAACCACCATATTCTTATCCACACGGAGGGTCACATTGCTGTCCACCTCAATCAGCAAGGTGGTCTCCTGAATCTCCTTTACGGTGGCGTAGATACCGCCGGCGGTAACCACCTTGTCACCCTTCTTGAGGCCCTCGCGGAACTTCTGGAGCTCCTTACGACGCTTCGACTCGGGGCGCCACATAAAGAAGTACATCACGAGGATCATCAGACCGATCATCAGCAGGAACGAAAGCGACGACTGACCCTGGGGTGCAGCTGCCTGTAAGAAATTGATCATAGTTTTCTAATTTTTAAGTTTATATGTTTCTATTTTTTTGGTTTACGCTTTATTGTCTGTTTTAGGTTCTGTGCAGCTTTACGTTCTGTGCAGCACAAAGCGAGAGCAAAGGTAAGAAAACTTTCGGTTATTCCAACTCCGCCTCGAGGTAAATTTTCAGGGGCTCGCGAGCTCCGTGGAGGTGGAGGTAGAAGAGTTTGAGCTGCCAACCCCAAAGACCCCGGCTGTCGAAATCGACCTGCAGAGGGAGATAGCCACCCGCCATAACAGGCTTATTCTCATAGGAAAGACGAATACATCCGCAGGTGAGCTCTTCGCCCAACAGCACCATCGGTTCGGGGGTCTGATTCTTCAGGTTGAGCGTCAGACGTGCCTGCTCGCCCGAATGAAGGCTCCCCACACGCAGCGTATCACAGCCCCCATGGAGCAACAATGAGTCCGTAACGACCACCACCTTGCCGACGGGCTCCGAGGATGCTTCGCCCCTCTTTGGAGCAGAGCCACAGGCCGAGAGCAGGAGCGCAAGCAGCAGGGTAGTGCAGAGTCGGTGCATGGTTACTTCAGCGAGCCGTCAATCAATCCGCGACCGGCCTTTTGGATGCGACCCTCGGCCGAGAGCGAGGCGACCATCTTATCCAGGATACCGTTGATAAAGGTACTGCTGCCCGGGGTGGAGTAGAACTTCGAGATCTCGATGTACTCATCAAAGGTCACACGAACAGGTATCGAGGGGAACTCGGTAAGCTCGGTGAGGGCCACGACCAGAATCAGGTTGTCCATAAAGGCGATACGCTCGACATCCCAGCCCTGGGTGTAGTTCTCGATGTAGCGCAGGTGGTCGTTAAAGTGCAGCAGACTCTTCTCGAAGAGGTGGCGCACAAAGTCGCTGTCGTCCTCGTTCTTGAACTTGGGCAGGGCCTTGATATCGAGGTGCGAGGGCTTCAAATTTTGGAGCGTACGCATCACCATAATCAGGATAAAGGGGAGGTCGTCGGTCCAGAGAATCGACATCTCCTCGAGGGCCTCGTCCAGGGCCTCACACTCCTGCAACTCGTCGCAATAGAAGCGCGAAACAAGCTCCAAATCCTCCTTGAAGGAGCGCTCGGAGTTGCTCATGTAAGCCTTGAAGTAATCACGCGAAGCAAGCTGATTATAAAGCGATTTGACAAGTTCGGGGTAGGCAGCCCAAGTAAGTTTGCGAGCAGCCGTATAGTCGCCGATGGCATCGCTGTTTGCGAGCAGCCGAATCACGCTGTTTTCGACAAATTTGGTGTTGGGGTTCAGATCCTCGTAGGAGGGCATCATCTTTTTGCGGGCCAGCTCCTGGCGGCTCTCGGCATAGCGAACCAACTCGGCCGGAAGTGCGAGCATCTGGAAATAGAGGTCATAGGCCTTGTCCACAGAGGCCAACATCGACTTCTCGGAGACCATCATACTGTCGGCCTCGGTCTTCAGGTGTGCGTAGAGCGCCTTCACGGCTTTGATTCGCAACAAACGTCTGCTTAACATATCTTTAGAACTTTTCTACTATTTCGGTTTTTCTTCGGGCGACAAAGGTACAAAATAATTCACAATTCATAATTCACAATTCACAATTATTTTTATTTTTTTGGGGAAAACTGGGATTGGCTGGGAATTACTGGGTATCGCTGGGAATTGCTGGGTGCCAGGTGTAGAAGATATGGCCACCCCAGTTCTGGTAGTAAATCATAGCCACTCCCAGCCACTCTCGGTCGGCAGGCCAAATAATTACTCATTACTCATTGCTCATTGCTGATTAAAATGCGCCCGCTGACCGCTAAAATATCATTTCATATTTCACCCTTTCATGGGGTACCCCCCCCCACTGAAAGGGTGAAAGGTGAAATCACAATTTACAATTCAAGATTCAAAATTCAAAATTATTTTTCTCAGTCATTGCGAGCACCTTAAGGTGCGTGGCAATCTTTTTATTGCTTCACAAAGATCCCCACGGTCGCTACGCTTCCTCGGGATGACTGAGAGTGGTAATCTCCCACAAAAAGCTGAGAGAACTGGGCATACTGGGCAGTATAGGAATTTCTGCGCTGTCAAGCAAAATAATTCCTAATTCCTAACTCCCCTAAAGTGGCTGCGAAATAATTTTTTCGCATTTTCTTTGGGGCGAAATGGTGGGAAATCGAATTGTTTTTTGTATATTTGGTGGCTAATTAGAACCGAAAACACAACGAACCTTAAAATAGAATAGATGAAACGTATTATTGAGTGCGTCCCCAACTTCAGCGAGGGGCGCGACCGCTCGGTCATTGACCGCATCACGGCTGCCATTACGGCTGTAAAGGGTGTGAAACTTTTAGACGTGGATCCGGGTGAGGCCACCAACCGCACCGTAGTCACCTTTGTCGGTGAGCCTGAGGCTGTTCTGGAGGCCGCCTTCCAGGGTGTGAAGCGTGCATCGGAGTTAATCGACATGCGCAACCACAAGGGTGCTCACCCCCGCATGGGTGCCACCGACGTATGCCCCCTGATTCCCATTGCCGGCATCACGCTGGAGGAGTGCGCCGAGCTGGCCCGTCAGTTGGGCAAGCGCATCGGCGAGGAGCTGCAGATTCCGGTCTATGCCTACGAGGCTGCCGCCTTCACCCCCGCACGTCGCAACCTGGCTGTCTGCCGTCGAGGCGAGTATGAGGCGCTGCCCGAGCGTATGGTGGGCGACGAGGCTCCCGACTTCGGTGCCCGTCCCTTCGACGAGGGTGTAGCCCGCACGGGTGCTACGGCTGTCGGAGCCCGCGACTTCCTGATTGCCGTGAACTACAACCTGAACACCACCTCGACACGTCGTGCCAACGCCATCGCCTTTGATGTGCGCGAGAAGGGTCGTCCGATGCGTGAGGGCAACCCCATCACGGGTAAGATTCTCAAGGACGAGAACGGCAAGACGATTATGAAGCCCGGTACGCTGAAGGCCTGCAAGGCCATCGGCTGGTATATCGACGAGTATCAGATTGCCCAGGTTTCGATGAACCTCACGAATATCTCCGTAACGCCGCTGCACGTCGCCTTTGATGAGGTATGCCGTGCCGCCCAGGCTCGTGGTGTCCGTGTGACGGGTACCGAGATTGTGGGTCTGATTCCGAAGCGTGCCCTGATTGAGGCGGGTCGCTACTTCCTCGAGAAGCAGCAGCGCTCGACCGGTATTGCCGAGTCCGAGATTATCCGCATCGCCATCAAGTCGATGGGGCTCGACGACCTGAAGCCCTTCAACCCCGAGGAGAAGGTGATCGAGTACCTCTTGGAGGCCGAGAACAAGAAGCCCGGTCTGGTCGATTTGACCTGCACGGGATTTGCTCTGGAGACGGCCAGCGAGTCGCCCGCCCCGGGTGGAGGTTCGATTTCGGCCTATATGGGTGCCTTAGGTGCCGCATTGGGTACGATGGTTGCCAACCTCTCGTCGCACAAGGCCGGCTGGGATGAGCGCTGGAAAGAGTTTTCTACTTGGGCTGATAAGGGTCAGGAGCTTTTGAAGGAGCTGCTGTGGCTCGTAGATGAGGACACCAACGCCTTCAACAAGATCATGGATGTCTTCTCGATGCCCAAGTCCACCGACGAGGAGAAGGCTGCCCGTGCTGCTGCATTGGAGGTTGCCACGCTCTACGCCACGGAGGTTCCCTTGCGCACGGTAAAGACCGCCTATGCCGCCTTCCCGCTGGTGCGTGCCATGGCCCAGGAGGGTAACCCCAACTCGGTGACCGATGCCGGAGTGGGTGCGCTCTCGATTCGCTCGGCTGTGATGGGTGCCGCCCTGAACGTGAAGATCAACGCTGCCGGATTGAAGGATCGCGAGATGGCCGACAAACTCGTGGCCGAGGCCGAGGCTTTGGTAGCTGCCGCCAACAAGGAGGAGGCTGAGATTTTAGCCATTGTCGAGTCGAAAATCAAGTAAAACCATAAATGTTCCAAGCAATGACTTTAGAGCAGTTTAGAAACGATATCGTGGCGGGTATTCCCGATGTGCTGCCCGCCCCCAAACCCTATGATACGACGGTAAACCATGCCCCGCGCCGCAAGGAGATTCTTACGGACGAGGAGCGTGTGCTGGCCCTCAAAAATGCCCTGCGCTACTTCCCCGAGAAGCACCACGCCGAGCTGGCCCGTGAGTTTGCCGAGGAGCTCAAGCTCTATGGCCGTATCTATATGTACCGCCTGCGTCCCGACTATGAGATGAAGGCCCGCAACATCGACGACTATCCCCACCGCTCGCGTCAGGCGGCTGCTATTATGATGATGATTCAGAACAACCTGGATTACGCCGTAGCGCAGCACCCCCACGAGCTGATTACCTACGGAGGTAACGGTGCCGTATTCCAGAATTGGGCACAGTATCGCTTAGCGATGCAGTACCTCTCGCAGATGACCGACGAGCAGACGCTGGTGATGTACTCGGGTCATCCGCTCGGATTGTTCCCCTCGCACCCCG
>CAYRPL010000133.1:0-4860 GCA_964426045.1 uncultured Alistipes sp.
ACTTCGTAACCTCCTCGCAATGACTGAGTGAAGAGCGAGATTTTTAATTTTAGGCCTGGAAATTTTGTGCCGTCCAAAATTTGACACGGATGGGCTGTACTTATGGTACTGCCCATTCGGGGCAAATGAGAAGGTGCAAAATTTACGGCATAAAATCAAAATTACCGGAAGAAGTTTTTCATCCTCTCAAATATATTCTGCGTCTTGACCGACGAAGCCTTCTTGAAGGAGGGTTGCTCGGCGAGCTTTTCGATCAGACGCTTCTCCTCGGAGTTGAGTTTGTCGGGGATGGTGATATCGACAACAACCAGAATATCTCCTCGGCCATAGCCGTTTACATCGGGAAGTCCCTTACCGCCCAGGCGCAGCACCTTACCGGCGTGGGTTCCGGGGGCAATCTTAATCTTAGCGCGGCCATCGACCGTAGGAACCTCGACCGTACCTCCGAGCAGAGCCGTCGTGACGGTGATATTGAGGTTGTGAATCAGGTCGTTGCCATCGCGCATAAGCTCCATATCGGGCTCCTCCTCGATGAGCACCTGCAGATCTCCGCTCACACCTCCGCGGCGGGCAGCATTACCCTTGCCGCTGACCGTAAGGACCATACCCTCGCCTACTCCGGCCGGAATCTTAATCTCAACCACCTCTTCGCCACGCAGGGTACCCTCGCCGCTACACTTGTCACAGGGGTTGGTAATCACCTGGCCCGAACCGCCACAGGTGGGGCATACGCCCTGGGTCTGCATACGGCCAAAGAAGGTATTCTCGACACGCATCACATAGCCGGCACCGTTACAAGTCGAGCAGGTCGAGTAGCCATTGGAGTCCTTGGCACCCTTACCACCGCACTTATCACAGGCTACGGTCTTGGTTATCTTCAGTTTCTTGGTCGTGCCGCTTGCAATCTCCTGCAGGTTCAGGCGCACCTTGACACGGATATCCGAGCCGCGGCTTACACGCTGGCCACCACCCGAGGAGCGGAATCCGCCTCCGAAGTGACCTCCGAAGATATCACCAAACTGCGAGAAGATATCCTCCATCGAGAAGCCGCCGCCAAAGCCACCAAAGCCACCGGCTCCGGCTGCGCCTCCCATTCCGGCATGGCCGAATTGGTCGTAGCGGGCACGCTTATCGGGGTTTGAGAGGACATCATAGGCCTCGGCAGCCTCCTTGAACTTCTCCTCGGCCTCCTTATCCCCCGGGTTCTTATCGGGGTGATATTTGATGGCCGCCTTGCGATAGGCCTTCTTTATCTCGTCTGCGTTAGCGTTCTTCTGAACACCAAGCACTTCATAATAATCACGCTTTTCTGCCATCTTCACTTACACTCTATTCACCGACAACCACCTTTGCAAAGCGCAGCACCTTCTCACCGAGCATATAGCCCGTCTGCACCACGTCGATTACCTTGCCGCGCTGCTCTTCTCCTGCCGGAAACTTGGCCACAGCCTCCATCAGCTCCTCATCAAAGGGAAGTCCCTTGGCCTCGATGGCCACCACCGTCTTCTGCTTCAGGGTCTCGACGAACTTCTGTGAGATAAGCTCCACACCCTTGCGCAGGGCCTCGACATCATCGCTCTTGGCCATTGCATCCACAGCACGCTGCACATCATCCACTACCGGAAGAATCGCCTTCAGCACATCCTGGCCTCCGGTCTCGACGAGCTCCATCTTCTCTCTGAGGGTACGCTTGCGGTAGTTGTCAAACTCGGCCTGCAGACGCACATATTTATCCTTCCACTCAGCTACCAGCTCCTCGGGTGAGGGCTCTGCAGGCTCTGCCATTGTGTCAGTTTCACCTCCTTCAGTATCTGCCACATTGGCACAGGGCTGACCTTCACAATTGGCATCCCCGGGGTTGTCTACAAATCCGGTATCACCACCAACTGCTTCATTATAAGTCTCTTGCTTTGTCATATTTTTATTTTTTGTCTTATTTTTTCCAAATAACATACCTTATAATTTCAAATTATATACCAAGGATAAAGATGGCCGGTCGCTTCTGCAAATCGGGCAGTCTTAATTTGCGCCACTCGGCCACCCGATGGGTTGCGATAAACTCTTCGGGAGCCGTAATATCGAGGGCCAGCGTCAGGCGGGTATCACCCTGACAGACCTGCAACAGCTGCTCCATGAGCTTTTGGTTACGATAGGGAGCCTCGATAAAGAGCTGGCTCTGGTGCTCGTTACGGACACGGTGTTCCAGGCGACGAATCGCCTGTGCCCGCTCGGGGGGCTTGACGGGCAGGTAGCCGTTGAAGGCAAAAGATTGTCCGTTCAGACCCGAGGCCATCACGGCCATCAGAATCGAGGAGGGGCCCACCAGGGGAATCACCCGAATCCCGCGACGGTGACAGAGCTCAACCACCAGGGCCCCGGGGTCGGCAACGCCCGGGACACCCGCCTCGGAGATTACACCTGCCGAGCGACCCAGCATCAGGGGCTCAACCAAGGCCTCGACCTCACGGCCGGCCACGGTATGTTCGTTCAGTTCGCGGAACTCGAGCTCCTCAATCGGCCTCCCTAAGCGGCATTTGGACAAGAAGCGGCGTGCCGTGCGGGTATTTTCGACAATAAAGTAGTCGAGCGAGGCCATCACACGGCGGTTCGCCTCGGGCAGCACATCCCAAGGGTCACCCTGCTCCGAGATGGGACAGGGCAGCAGATAGAGTTCTCCCAACTTTTTCTCCATTACTCTTTGCGGTATATACGCTTTACGCGGGTTGAAATCGAGGTCATAATCTCATAGGGGATGGTATCGAGCAGGCGGGCCATCGTCTCCAAATCGTTCCCTTCGCGGGGCGAGAAGATGGTCACCTCGTCGCCCTCCTGCACATGCTCAATATCGGTTACATCGACCATGCAGCTATCCATGCAGACACGCCCCAGAATGGATGCCGACTGCCCCTTGACAAGCACCGACCAGCGGCCACATCCCAAGTGGCGATCCAGGCCGTCGGCATAGCCGATGGGGATGGTGGCGGTCAGGGAATCTCGCTCGAGCAGGGCCGCTCCGCCATAGCCTACCCGTTCACCGGCTTTCAGGTGCTTGAGCTGCACGATGCGGGTTTTAAGCGTCGCGACAGGGCGCAGTTCGGGGTTATGCTGCCAGCCAAACCCATAGAGACCTAACCCCAGGCGGCACATATCAAAGCGGGCCTCGGGGAAGCGCTCGATGGCTGCCGAATTGGCCGTATGGCGCAGCACGGGATAGTCGAGTGCAGCGGCAATGCGGCTTGAGAGGCGGTCGAAGCGGGCAATCTGCTCATGGGTATAACTCTCGGCCCCTGCGACATCGGCACAACTGAGGTGCGAGAAGATCGAGGCGACACGCACAGCCGAGGAGCCGTGCAGGTGCTCGATAAGGGGCTCAATCTCCTCCTCCAAAAATCCCAGGCGGTGCATACCCGAGTCTATCTTCAGGTGAATCGGATAGCGACTCTCGGAGGCACGACGCAGCGCCTGCTCGAAGTAGTCGAGCGAGCGCAGGTTATAGATTTCGGGCTCTAAGCGGTGGCGAATCATCTGTTCAAAACTACCCTCGGCGGCATTCAGTACCACAATGGGCATCGTGATTCCACGGTCACGCAGCAGAATACCCTCATCAGCAAAGGCCACAGCCAGGTAATCGACCCCCTGGTGTTGCAGCAGCTGCGCCACCTCGAAATCTCCGGCTCCGTAGCTGGCAGCCTTGACCATCGCAACCAGGCGGGTCTTAGGACCGAGGTATCGACGGAAGTAGTTCAGATTGTGGGTCATGGCATCGAGATCCACCTCTAAGGTTGTGGTGTGGCTTCGTTGTTCGAGCGCATGCACGACCCTTTCAAAGCGGCTGCGACGCGACCCCTTGATAAGCACCACACGCCCCGCAAAGTCATCACGACTCAGATTGCGCAGCAGCTCGTCGGTGGTACGGTAGAACGAGCAATCCCCCTCGAAGAGGTCGGCGGCACCACACAGCCCCTCGCCTACGCCGATAAAGCGCCCCACAGCAGCTCGCCGAACCGCCTCGGCAATGCGGCGGGCCAACTCTCGGGGCTCCAGACCACTCTGCTCGATATCGGAGAGTATGAGGGTCGTGGGGCGATCCATGGCCACCCCATGCAGGTAGTCCAAAGCGATGGTCAGTGAATTGAAATCCGAATTATAGGCATCGTCGATGAGCAGCGAGCGGTTGATGCCCTCCTTTAGCTCCAGACGCATGGCCACAGGCTCGATGCGCTGCAACGAGAGCTCATAGCCCAACATGCGGGCGGCAGCGATGGTCAGTTGCAAATTGACGCGCGAGGCCTCGTTGGCCGTCAGGGCACTCGGAAGCTCCTCGGGCAACTGTACAAAGGCGGCATTCCACAATTCGCGGTCCGAATAGTTGGTCCGAATCAGGCGCTTAAATGTTTCGTAATGCCCGTGGTAGAGAATCTTGCGGGCACCCCTTGCCAGCTTGAGCTTCTCCAAAGCCTTCTGCTCGAATGTGGAAAAATTCTCCTGATGGGCCTCACCGAGCGAGGTAAAAATCACCGCCTCGGGGCGAATCATCCGCTCCAGACGCTCCATCTCTCCCGGGTGCGAAATGCCGGCCTCGATGATAATCAGCTGCTCGTCACCGCGTGCCATCAACAGCGAGAGGGCCACACCCAACTGTGAATTATAGCTCTTAGGCGAGCGGAAGAGTGTACAATCTGCGGGCAGAGCCTGGGAGAGCCACTCCTTGAGAATCGTCTTCCCATTCGAGCCCGCCACGGCCACTACCCGACCCCGAAACTGCGAGCGATGGTGGGCCGCCCAGCGCTGCAGCGCCTCAATAGCACTCTTCACCACCACGGCTCCCGCCTCGGCGGGCAGCTCCACGGGCCGCTCGAC
>CAYRPL010000134.1:0-4834 GCA_964426045.1 uncultured Alistipes sp.
CTCCTGGATGATGCCCTCCTTCACATTGAGGGTCAGCTTGCAGGCACCCTGCTGAGGTGCGCACCAGCCGATACCGTGCGTGAAGCCCGAAATATCCTTGATCTCCTTGGCGCGTACCCACTTGCCCTCCTCGGGGATGGGAGCCGAAGCGTGCGTGGCGCCCTTCTTTACGCAACACATGTGTTGCACTTCGTGTGAATAAATCATAATGTTTTGATTTTAGTTGTATGTGTTTTTTCGGTTATTACTTTGTTATTTTCTTAACACGTCGCAAAGATACACAATTTTTTTGAATCCTGGGGCCTAAATCCTTCCTCAATCCCCCGTTTTTTCGTATATTTGCCTTCACAACGAGGTTTTTTATTTTTTTGTTTCACTTTTAACAACCTTATAAAGTTTACTATGAAGAAGATTTTTACACTTTTCGCAGCCCTTCTCTTCGCTGCTGTGTTTCAGCCCGCCTCGGCACAGAGCTGGCTCGATGCCCTGAAGGGCGTCGCCACGGAGGCTATCGACCAGGTCTCGGGCGGAAAACTGACCGAAATGGCCGTTGTCGGCACCTGGAATTATGCATCGCCCGGTGTGCGTATGGGTTCGAGCGACACGCTCTCGAACCTCGCCGGCTCGGCTGTCGGCTCGACGGTCGAGGCAAAGCTTGCAACCGCCTACGAGAAGGTGGGTATCAAGCCCGGATTCTGTACCATCACCTTTAACGACCAGAAGGGTTGGTCGATGCCTGTCAAGGGACACGATGTGACCGGCAGCTACACCTACGACGCCTCGACACACGCCATTACCCTTACGCTCGACAAGCTCGGCGCCTCCTTTACGGGCTATGCCTACATCGACGGCTCGAATCTCGAGCTGGTCTTTCCGGTCGATAAACTCGTAAGTTTCGTGACGGCCCTCGGCTCGAAAATCTCGGCCCTGCAGTCGGTATCGGGTATGCTGGCCAAGTATGACGATGTCTACTTAGGCTTCAAGTTCGCCAAGTAGTATAAGAAGCTGTTTTTCTTTTTAGTTCGAATGCAAATAGCCGGCCAAACTTTTGAAGGTTTGGCCGGCTGCTCTTTGCACTCTATTCAAAGGTGAGTGGTTCGGGGTGTGTGGGGCGGTAGCGGAACTCGTTGAGCGTGCGTTGGCTGCTCAGGCGGTACCAGCGGTCGCTTATCAACCCCTCCTTGCCGAAGGCCATGCCGAGTTGCAGCTGGATGGCCCCGAAAATCAGGCGCTCGTTCTTGATGCGCACACCCACACCGATAGCCGAGTAGAAGTTGTTTTTGAAGGGGTTGTCGTGCTTTCCGAGCAGTCCGAAGTCGGCAAATCCGAAGAGTGTAACGCGGAATCCCCACGGCTGATAGGGGGTGAAGATGACCGTTTCGGTATTCAGGCTGCAGCGGTTTACGCCTCCCAACACCTCCTCAAGGGTGCGGATGCCGTAGTCTTCGTTGAAGTTGATGGTCTCGTTGTTGCCGTCGTGGCGATTCCAGCCCTGCGTGTAGTTCAGTTTGGCCAGCTCGCGCACATGGAAGCGACCGGCCGGCAGCAGGTTCGAGAACCACTTCAAATCGACCGTTCCCATACTGCGGAACCAGGCTCCATCCGAGGGTCGGATGTAGGTGCCGAGCTGCGTGCTGAGGTAGAAGTAGCCCCACGGAAAGAAGGTTCCCCCCTTCAACCCTGCACCCAGGTAGTAGCCGTTGTGGTACTCTCCCCAATAGTAGCCGCCCACAACCTGGGCCTGATAACCCGTACCGATATACTCGCGCGTACCGTAGCCGTAAATCATGTTGGTCGTGTAGAACTTCTCGCGATAGAGTCCCAGCGAGGCCAGCACCTCATCGCGTTCATGGTAGGCAGGATTGTAGGCAAAGCGAACCTCGGGGCGCTCCTCAAAGCGGGTGCGGCAGAAGTGGGCCATCAGGTAGATACTCGAGTGAATGGGGTTGATAAACTGCGAGAGTCCACCCCAGGCACTGGTCTGCTTGATGCGTGAATAGACGATGCTGTCGGGCTTTGTCTCGTCGTAGATGCTCTTCTCGCGGATGTAGGAGGCACCCAACTCATAGTCCGTGGGGCGTATGAAGGATTTGCCGATCGAGAGTTCGAGCGTCGACTCTTGAAACTCGCGACCGCCCCGAATCTCGGCCTCGTAGAACGAACCTCCGATGTTGGGAATCTTGTATTGCAGTACGTTACCGCCATAGCTGAAGTCACGCCTGTCGAAGTTCGTCTCGACATTGAAGCGTGTACCCCAACCCATGATGTTATCATCGAACAGCGAGACCATCGTCTCACCGTCACCGCCCCAGCGGCCATCGACCGAGATGGTCCACTTGTCCTGTGTCAGTACCTGCACAATCACACTTCCCGGGTTCAACGAGTCGGGAAGTATGCGCACGGCGACCTCCGAGATGTAACTTCGACTGTTGAGCAACTGCATGTTGCGCACCACCTCCTGTGGGTCGAGTGTGTCGCCCACCTCGAACATAAGGTCACGACGAATCACCCGCTCGCGCGTCATAACGTGCAGACTGTTACCCGCACGCTCGAACCAGGAGCCGGCAGTATCGAAGATGGGAATCTGTTCGATTTCGATGGCGCTGATGCGTCGTCCCTGGAAGGGTTGGAAGACTTTGCCCTGGTCGACCACCGCACCCGTGGGCACTTGGGCAATCTTGGGAGCATCGGTCACCAGCAGGTCGTAGAGTAGTTTTGAGATTTTTCCCCGCTTGGCCTTGGTCTGCAGGCTGTCGAAGAAGAGGCGGTTGCGACTTTCGGCCAGCGAATCGCTGGGTTCCACCTCCATCAGAGCCAGGCGCTTGCGCAGCGAGTCGCGATGGAGTCGAATCGAATCGCGCCGGTTAGCCACTGCACTTGCGAAGCAGAGCAGCAAAAGCAGGGTCAGCAACGTGAATCGACGGACAAGCATAATTTGCAAGTTAAGTGGTAAACAACAGAGGCTGTCTTACGTTGAGCAAGACAGCCTCTGCCTGTAAGCGGCAGGGACTACTTGCGAGCCTCTTTCGCTTCGATGGTCTCCGTGGCGTGGGGGACACGCAGCAGACGCTCCTTGGGAATCAGCTTGCCGGTGGTCTTGCAGATTCCGTAGGTCTTGTTCTCGATGCGAATCAGGGCCATCTCGAGGTTGCGGATGAACTTCATCTGGTGTGCGGCCAGACGCTCGTTCTCCTCTTTGGATAGGGTAGCGGCCCCCTCTTCGAGCACCTTATAGGTGGGCGAAGTGTCCTCCGTATCGTTCGAGGTGGCGTGCGTAATGGTGGCACGCAACATATCGTAGTCGGCACGGGCGTTGGCCAGTTTCGTAAGGATAAGCTGTCGGAACTCTTCCAATTCAGCATCCGTATAGCGGGTCTTTTCCATCTCTGCCATAGCAATTCTTCGTTTTGTTTTATTCAAAATTAAACAAATATTTTCAAACTACCAAATTCCGTGCGAACATTTCTGTTAAAAAATGCAAATACCCCCTCAGAGTGTTGTTCTGAGGGGGTACTTCTACAGTGTATCGAGCGATTACTGCTTCGTGATGGCAATCTTGAGCGGTACCTCGTCAATCTCGGAATCGACTACCGAGCTGCCCGCAGGCTGCTCCGTGAAGCGTACCTCCACGGCCTGAATCTGCTGGGCAATGTAGTCGGCAAAACTGAGGGCGGGAGCAGAGATCTCCTTGTGTTCAATCTCAACCTTAATCTTATCGGTTACCTCCAGACCCGAATCCTTGCGGATGTTCTGAATACGATTTACCAACTCACGGGCAACACCCTCGGAGCGCAGCGCCTCGGTAATCGTTACGTCGAGCGCCACGGTCAGCTTGCCCTCCGAGGCAACCTGCCAGCCGGGCATATCCTCCGACGTAATGTCGAAGTCCGAAGCGACAACCGGCAATACCTCACCATCGATTACCAGCTCGGCGAGCTTGCCGCTCTCCACATCCGAAATCTGCTCCTGCGTGAAGCCGGCTACCAGCGCAGCAATCTGCTTCATCTGCTTGCCATACTTCGGGCCCAAGGTCTTGAAGTTGGGCTTGATGCGCTTGGTGATGATACCCGTGGTCTTCTCGATGAGCTCAATCTCCTTGACGTTCACCTCGCTCATTACCAACTCCTTCACAGCCTCGATATGACGGGCCATGGCGGGGTCGAGTACCGGAATCATAATCTTCTGCAGCGGCTGACGAACCTTGATATTGACCTTGCGACGCAGGGCCAGCACCATCGACGAGAGCTGCTGGGCAATACCCATCTGCTGCTCCAACTCACGGTCGATGAGTCCCTCGTCACACTTCGGGAAGTGGCTCAGGTGTACACTCGGCTCCGTGTGGCGGCCGCTGGCGGCGTTCAGGTCACGGAAGATGCGATCCATGAAGAAGGGTGCAAAGGGTGCTGCGAGCTGGGCAACGCTCTCCAGACAGGTGTACAAGGTCTGGAATGCGGCCAGCTTATCGGTTGTCTGACCCTTGGCCCAGAAACGCTTGCGGTTCAGACGCACATACCAGTTCGAGAGCTCGACATCGACGAACTCCTGGATGGCACGGGCGGCAGGCGTGGGGTCGTAATCCTCCAAATAGGTGGTCACCTCGCGCGTCAGCGAGTTCAGACGCGAGATAATCCAGCGGTCAATCTCGGGGCGCTCCTTGACGGGAACCTCGGCCTCGCTGCCCGTAAATCCGTCGCCCAGGTTGGCGTACAGGGCAAAGAACGAGTAGGTGTTGTAGAGCGTGCCGAAGAACTTGCGGCGCACCTCCTCGACACCGGCCGTATCGAACTTCAGGTTATCCCAGGGCTGCGAGTTCGAGATCATATACCAGCGCGTA
>CAYRPL010000135.1:0-4777 GCA_964426045.1 uncultured Alistipes sp.
AGAAGTGCATCTGACGGGGGTGAAATCGTTAGAATTTGACTTGTTAGACAGCCTCCTTTTGTTTGTGCACCTATGTCAACCATATAGTTCGGCATCAGAGATGCCGGCACAAAAAAGAATATCCCACATCCCCCTACATCCCCCTTGCGAAAGGGGGACTTTTGTTTGTGCACCTTTACAACCATAGGGGCATTAGAGCTAATTCAAAATTTAAAATTAAAAATTTCTAATTCAAACAATTCCTAATTCCTAACTCCTAACTCCTAATTTTTTTGTATCTTTGCTTCGTAACCGAAAAATCTCTTTGCGTATGAAGCTGATAAATACTCTTAAGGCCTTGTTGCTGATGGCGTTGGCGACGATGGCGATGGCATGCTCGTCGGATGATGCATCGATTGCTCCGACCCCCGAGCCCGCAGAGCTCCTTTTGCTCACTCTCTGCGGTGATAATATGGATGAGACCCTTATCTCCTCTCAGGGTGCCGAGGTGGTCGTTTCGCTCTACATTACGGCCGACAAGCCCGCTACCGAATCGCTGCGCGTGGCTCTTAACATCGATAGTGGCAGTGGCGGACTGATGGTATCCGAGGAGGCGGTGACCATGCCTGAGCCCCTGACCCTTGCTGCGGGGGAGCAGCAGAGCGAGCGGGTAACCTTGCTGATTGACGGCTCCAAGTTGAAGGTCAATCAAATTTATCATCTCGGACTCTACGCTTCGGTGGAGGAGGGCGATGCTCAGTTTGTATCGGGTGGTAACAATTTGGCCCTCACGGTTGAGCGCACGGCCAAGCCCCGCACGATGCGTCAGATTCTCTACTTCGAGGTCAATAACTGCAATCCGCTCAATGCCTTGGAGTATCGCCTGGAGGATGGCAGCCCCTTCTTTGATGCCGTGGTGCTCTTTGCGGCCAACATCAACTACAATGCCGACGAGGATCGAGTCTATCTCCACTGCAACCCCAACGTGCAGGCGCTGTTAGACAATAGCGAGGAGCTGCTGCAACCCCTGCGCAGGGCGGGTATCAAGGTCTACTTGGGGCTGCTCGGCAACCACGACGCAGCGGGCCTGGCCCAGCTCTCGGCCTGGGGAGCCCAGACCTGGGCACAGGAGGTGGCCGAGGTCTGCAACCGCTACGGGCTCGATGGTGTGAACCTCGACGACGAGTACTCGAAGAGCCCCGACCTATCGAACTCCTGGTTTACGATGGCCTCGGCCGGAGCGGGTGCCCGCTTGGCCTATGAGTTGAAGAAGGCCCTGCGCGAGCAGTGCTCCTGGCCCACCGAGGTCTCGATTTTTGAGTGCGGAAAGTTGCAAAATCTGCCCGTGGTGCTGGCCGACGGCGGTTCGCACCCGCAGAGCGAATTTATTGATATTCTGGTGCCCAACTATGGCAGTGCCTCGGTGCCCTATGGCGATTTGACCTACGCCCACTGTGCCGGTGCCTCCATCGAGCTGAACTACAACCAGACCCTCGCCGAGGGCTATGCCCGCTCGATACTCAACCAGGGCTTCGGCTGGTGTATGTGGTTCGGCTTCGACCCCTCGGGCTCGGGTGGCGTGAAGAGCAACCTCGAGCGCTCCCTCCCGCAATTCCAAACCGCCGCCCGCATCTTCTACGAGCAGGAGCTGTGCGACCCCACCTGCCTCTACCACAAACTCGGCGAGGGAAGCTACGACCCCGAACCGCATCCCGTAGGGAATTAAGAATTCACAATTCACAATTCACAATTCACAATTAGAGGGTTCTCTTATAAACAAATAAAAAATGGTGGGCGACCGCCATTTTTTTATGCTCATTCTCCATTACTTATAGCTCGTTAAATAAATAATTGTGAATTGTGAATTGTGAATTGTGAATTATTTTGTACCTTTGTCCGAATGATAGTCAAGATTTACGATAAGAATCCTTCGCAGAAGGCCCTCGACCAGGTGGTTGAGGCCTTGGAGCGGGGTGGGGTGGTGATCTATCCCACCGACTCGGTTTATGCCTTCGGCTGCTCGCTGCATGCCCCCAAGGCCATCGAGACGATGCGTCGTCTGAAGGGCAAGGTAGCCGAGGAGTTTGCGGTTCTGTTCGAGAACCTCTCGCAGGTGGCCGAGTACTGCCGTGTCGATAACGAGGCCTTCAAACTCCTGAAGCGTGCCCTGCCCGGGCCCTACGTCTTCCTGCTCAATGCCTCGTCGCGTATGCCCGACAAGGCCCTCTCGAAGCGTAAGGTTATCGGTGTCCGCATCCCCGACAACGCCATTGCTCGTGCCCTGGTCGAGCGCTTGGGCTGCCCGATGCTCACCACTTCGCTCGATGTGGTGGCGGGCGAGGAGGAGTATTCGACCGACCCCGAACTCATCGACGAGCGTTTTGGCAACGAGATTGCCTTGGTCGTTGATGGCGGCTATGGCTCGACCGACCGAACCACGGTGGTCAATTTGACCGACGGCGAAGCGGAGATACTCCGCGAGGGCCTGGGAGATATCGAAATCTTCTGATTAGACACACAGCAGAGTTAAAATTGAAACGATACAAAAGATAGAAAAGATGAAAAAACAGACTTTTTGGCCCGAGGTGAGCCGCTATGGCGCCATTATGGGTGTTGTTGAGGTGGTATTCCTGCTTTTGGGAGCCCTCTTTTATGATCAGGCAACCCTGACGATGCTCTTTTCGGCCCTCCACCTGGCACTCTTTGTTACACTGCTCTACCTCTTTACGAAGCGTCGCTCGACCCTCTATGGAGCCGACGGATATACCTTTGGTGAGGGGCTGAAGTTTATCTTCTGGGTCTCGCTGCTGGGAGGTGTGCTGGCCGGTGCCTACGATATCATTGCTCGCAATTGGCTCTTCCCGGGCCTCTACCGCGAGATGGCCGACACGATGCTGGTTGCCATGTCGAAGGTCAAGATGACCTCCTCGCAGCTTGCTGAGGTGAAGCAGAACTTCGAGAAGACTCTCTTCTCGCCCATCTATGTCGTGGGTAGCGATGTGCTGGGTCTGGTACTGCGCGGCCTCTTCTTCGGTCTCTTCATTGCGGCCTTTACACGCCGGGAGGTGAATATCTTCTCCGACTCTGAGAAGGCCGAGTAATGAACTATGGAACAGAAACTTGCAATCTCCGTTGTCGTACCTCTCTATAACGAGGCCGAGTCGCTGCCCGAGTTGGTGGCGTGGATTGACCGTGTGGCCCGTGAAAACAGCCTGAGCTACGAGGTTATCCTGGTCGATGACGGTTCCAACGACGGCTCCTGGGAGGTGATCGAGCGCCTGAAGGGGGAGTATCCCGCCATTCGGGCCATCCGCTTTGCCCGTAACTACGGTAAGTCGGGAGCCCTCTACTGCGGCTTTGCTGCGGCCCGTGGCGAGGTGGTCTTTACGATGGATGCCGACCTGCAGGATTCGCCCGACGAGATTCCCGAGATGCGCCGCATGATTCTCGACGAGGGTTACGACCTGGTCTCGGGCTGGAAGAAGAAGCGCTACGATCCCATCGGCAAGCGGTGGCCCAGCAAGTTCTTCAATTGGACGGCCCGCTTAGTCTCGGGTATCAAACTCCATGACTTCAACTGCGGATTGAAGGCCTACCGCCTTAGGGTGGTCAAGGCTGTCGAGGTCTTTGGTGAGATGCACCGCTATATCCCCGTGCTGGCCAAGCAGGCGGGCTTCAAGCGCATCGGCGAGAAGGTCGTCGAGCACCGTGCCCGCAAATACGGCTACTCGAAATTCGGTATCGAGCGTATGGTCAAGGGCTACCTCGACCTGATTACTGTCACCTTCCTCTCGCGCTTCGGCCGCTCTCCGATGTACTTCTTCGGTGGTCTCGGAACCCTGATGTTCCTGCTCGGAGGAGCCACCACCATCTGGATTATCGCAGCCAAGCTCTATAAGCAGTTCCACTGCCTGCCCCTGCGCCCCGTGACCGACCAGCCGCTCTTCTACCTGGCCATCCTGGCCGTGGTGCTGGGTGTGCAACTCTTCTTGGCGGGCTTCCTCGGCGAACTGATAAACCGTGGCTCGAGCGAAAGAAATAACTATCTGATTGATAAAGAAATAGAGTAAAATTATAACTATGCTTCAACGTATTCAAACCCTTCACCTGCTGGTGATTTCGGCCCTCTGTGGTCTGATGTTCTTCCTTCCGCTGATGTGGTTCGCTCACGAGGGCGACCAGGTCTCGATGACCGCCCTCGGACTTATGGTCGAGGATACCACCATCGGTCGTACCCCCATCTACCTGCCCATCCTGCTTGGAGCCGCCACGCTGCTCCCCCTGGTAACCATCTTCCTCTTTAAGCGTCGCATGCTCCAAATCCGTCTCTGCGCCGTCGAGGCAGTCCTCCTGATAGGTGTCGCCGCTATGGAGGCTATGCTCTACTTCGGTCCCCAGAATACCCTCGACGCCGGAGCCCTCCAACCCGCCTCCTTTGCGCCCGTTGCCGCCCTGCTCTTTGTTTGGCTGGCAGCAAGAGCAATCTTTCGGGATGAGTTATTGGTTCGTTCACTTGACCGCATCCGGTAATTTTTTGTGATAAGGCCGCACCTGCTGCCTATCCCTCGCAAGCCCCGAATGGAACATACGCCAAGTATGCCCCATCCGGGGCTTGCTTCACGATAGTTGCATCTGCAGCCTTCTGACAAAAAATGGGGTAGTGGGGTTTGGAACCGTTGTTAAAAGGGTTGTTACGACCCCAGCCCTTCCGCCCCGATTTCACGAAGCACCGCATCTGGGGCGCTCTGACAAAAAATTTATTGTGATAAGGCGGCATTTGCGGCCGCTAGTTAAAAAA
>CAYRPL010000136.1:0-4743 GCA_964426045.1 uncultured Alistipes sp.
CGAAGGCCTTGGTCTTCTTGAGGAAGCCGTCGGTCTTATCCGAGTTCGAGAGGTCGGCCGAAGCAACAATCATATTCTCCACCTTCTCGGCATAGTAGCCCAGTACCGTAGCCGAAGCTGCACGCGTAGCGCCATCAGCCTTCAGCTCTACCTTGTTGTAGTCCAGCTCGGGCAGCTCACCCTTGAGGAAGCGATCGAGCTTGCGGCTCAAATCCTTATTCTCGTTGCGCCACTGCTTCTCAACCTCACCCATCTGCTCAGCCCACTGCTTGAGCTCGATGCGACGGGCGGCATAGGCCTCCTTCGACTCTTCAAAGATCTTGAAGGGATCCTCTACATCGCCACCCAGGTTCTTCACCGTAGCCGCAAAGTCGGCACCGGCAGCCGTCAGGGGCTGACCATGGGTCGAAACCTTATTCTCATAGCTCTCGCCATTGGGGCCCAGGGCACCCTTACCCATGATGGTACGGCCGATAATCAGGGTCGGACGCTCGGTCTCGGCCTGAGCAGCCTTCAGTGCGGCACGCATCTGGTCGATATCGTGACCATCGACGCTCAATACATTCCAATTCCAGGCGCGATACTTGGCCTCGACATCCTCCGACATCACCTCATCGACACGGGTCGAGAGCTGGATGTTGTTGGCGTCGTAGTACATAATCATATTCGCAAGGCCCAGGTGGCCGGCAATACGGCCTACGCCCTGCGAAATCTCCTCCTCCACGGCACCATCCGAGATGTAGACATAGGTTTTGTGGGCCATCCACTCACCAAAACGCTCAACCAGGAAGCGCTCGGCAATGGCGGCACCCAAAGCCATGGCATGACCCTGACCCAGCGGACCGGAGGTATTCTCCACACCATGCAGTACGTCCACCTCGGGGTGACCCGGGGTGCAGCTACCCCACTGACGCAGGTTCTTGAGATCCTCCACCGAGTAGTGGCCGGCCAGCGCCAGCGTGGCGTAGAGCATCGGCGACATGTGACCCGGATCGAGGAAGAAGCGGTCACGGAAGGGATAGTCCATACGCGAGGGGGCGTAGTTGATGAACTCGGTATAGAGCAAATTGATGAAGTCGGCACCGCCCATGGCACCGCCCGGGTGACCCGATTTGGCCTTTTCGACCATAGCCGCAGCCAGAATACGGATGTTATCGGCTGCCCGCAGAAGTTTGGAATTTTCGATCATATCGCTAAAGGTTCGTTATATTCTAAAACAAAGGTAAACAAAAAAGCGTGAGGGTGCAAAAAAATAGCCACAAAAAAAACCGAGAAAGTCGAAACTTTCTCGGCTATGAAACAGGGAGGCTGAAATTAGTGACGCCTCATTGTAAGAAAGGCTCATCGTTAGAAGAGTGAGCCCAAATAAAAGAGCCTCCCTGCCGTTTTTGGTCGATTGGCGAAAAATCGCACGGTTTGGTTTTTCTGTTATTGCAGAAACAAAGGTAAGCAAAATCGGCGAGAGTGCAAAATTTTCAGACCAAATTAAGTGGTCAAAAAGCCACATTTTTCGCCGCCAGAAGCCAATCTGAGGCAGAAATCGAACAAACCGCCCTACGCCTGCTGACGATTCAGACGATCCAGCAAACCCGTGTCGTAGAGGTAGCGCTTGATACTCTTCTTGGGGGTCTTCTCAAACTCCGTGGGATAGATCGTCACGCTCGCCACACGCTCGTAGGCGGCCAACTGCTTGTTCAGTTGCTGCAGGTTCTCCTCCATAATCTTCTGCAACTCGGACTTCTCAACCTTCTCCAGCTGCATCTGGTCGTGGTCGGGAACCACCAGTGCGTGCAGGTGTCCGTTGCTCTCGATGATAAGCGACTCCATCACCAGGTACATGTTGTTCAGGCGATCCTCAATCTCCTCGGGATAGATGTTCTGGCCATTCGAGGTCAGAATCATCGTCTTCGAGCGACCGCGGATATAGATCGTACCATCCTCGTCCATCGTACCCATATCGCCCGTATGGAGCCAGCCGTCACCCTGGAGTACCGTCTTGGTATCCTTCTCGTTCTTGTAGTAGCCCTTCATCACATGCTCACCCTTGACCAGAATCTCTCCGGCCACCTTCTGCGGATCGGGCGAGTCGATCTTCACCTCCAGGTGCAGACCGTTGTCGGGCGAGGTAATCGACTTGTAGCTGCCGCACGAGGTAGCCTTGAACTCGTTATCGGGAGCAAAGCTGATAAGCGGAGCGCACTCGGTCATACCATAACCTACCGTGATCGGGAAGTTGATCTTCATCAGGAAGGCCTCGGTCTCCTGGTTCAGCGGAGCACCACCCACGATAAAGAGACCGACCTGCCCCCCGAAGGCGTCGATGAGCTTCTTGCGAATCACCGAGTAGAGGACATTCGAGATCAAAGGAATCTTCGTAGCAATCGACATCGGGCCCTTCTCGAGCATCGGCAATACCTGCTTGCGATATACCTTCTCCAGAATCATCGGCACACAGCAGACGATGGTGGGGCTCACCTCCTTGATGGCCTCCAAGAGAATCTTGGGGGTAGGGATACGGCCCAGCAGCGTGATGTGGTGACCTACGGCCAGCGGAGCCAGGAAGTCGAAGGCGCAACCGTAGGCGTGAGCCAGCGGCAGGAACGAGAGGGTACGACCACCCTGACGGAAGTAAAACACGTCGGTGCGCGTATTCTTTACGTTCATGGCAAATACGACATTACCGGTCAGGTTGTTGATTGTCAGCATCACACCCTTCGAGTAACCCGTAGTTCCCGAGGTATAGTTCAGCAGGCAGACCGCATCGTTATCCACGTCGGCATACTTGATATCCTTGGAGGTGAATCCGTTGGGATACTTCGCACGGTAGTGCTTGGTGATGTTCTTCTGGAAATCCGTAAGGCTCTTGCCACTCTTCTCATAGATAACCGAGAAGTCCGTGAGCGAGAATACACCCTCAACCTCGGGAATCTGATCCTCCTCGATGCCATCCCAATAGTTGCCACCCAGGAACAACAGACGGCTCTCGGAGTGGTTGATGATGTGAATAATATCGTTTGAGGTGAAGTCCTGCAGAATGGGAACAATTACCGCACCATAGGTGATGGTTGCGATATAGGTCATACACCAGCGGGGGTTGTTACGACCCACCAAGGCAATCTTCTGCCCCTTCTTGATACCGGCTTTTTTGAACAGGAGGTGGAGCTTGGCAATCTCCTTGGCCATCTCGTAGTAGGAGAAGGACTCCTTCTTAAAGTAATCGGTCAGCGCCGACATCTCGCGATTGTCTCGAAAACTGCGCTCGTAAATCTGAATCAGGTTTTCCTGCAACATAAAATCTAATTTTACCTTATAAGCGTTTTGACTGCAAAAAACTTTTGCGGCGCGAAGTTAGCCCTTTTTTACGAAACCACCAAACTTTTACCGCCAATTTAGTACAAAAAATTGGAATTTTGGCACAAAAGCACATTTTTAGCTGCCAGCTTTTCAATATGCAATGAAAAAGGCGAACCGAAGCTCGCCATTTCCAATCATTCTATAAGGAAGTCTGCTAATTGCTAATTGCTAATTGCTAATTATTTCTTTGGTCGCCAGATATAGATCTTCGACTCGGTTCCCTGGCGCAGGCGCTCTATATTCTTGCGGTGGGTCCAGATCAGGAGCAGGGCGCAGACAAACGAAAAGACCACAAAGGGCATGGAGTTGGGCAGGGCCTGCATCACCTTGGGCGAAATCAGGGTGAAGATGGGGAAGGAGCAGCCCGCAATCATCGACGAGAGCGAAACATAGTGGCTTACCATCAGCACCAAGCCCCAGACACCGAAGCAGAGCAGAATCAGCGGTGCATTGATACCGGCCACGGCACCCACGAGGGTTGCCACGCCCTTACCACCGCGGAAGCCGGCGAAGATGGGGAAGATGTGGCCGATAACGGCGGCCATCACGGCTCCGATGCGCAGCATATAGAACCAAAATTCGTTGGCTCCATCGGCAAAGAAGCTGTCATATTTCATCAAATCGAGAATCGTCACAGCCACAAAACCCTTCAGGAAGTCGAGAGCAAAGACCGGCAGGGCGGCACGACGGCCCAACACACGCAACATATTGGTTGTTCCGGCATTCTTCGAGCCGTGCTCGCGAATATCTACGCCATAATACTTTTTACCAATCCAAACAGCACTCGGAATCGAGCCCAGCAGATAGGCAATAATCAACAAAGTTGCGATGCAGTAGTAGGTAATAATCATATCTCCCATAGTCGGAACATTTTTAAATTATTTTCGTTTCATGGGCCTCAGGGGCCGATTTCGGACCATTGAAGGGGCAAATTTCCACCTCTTTTCAAGACCATATACTTTGCAAAGATAGCAAAAAATCGCAAGAAACCAAAAAAGAGCAGTTCAAAGCACGGCTCAATGAGCAATGAGTAATGAGCAATTGAAAATTCAAAATTCAAAATTCAAAATTGATTTTTGCCTTACTAATGCCCTTAATGCCGCTATTGCCCCTACTGCCGCTAATGCCCTTATCTTTCTCGCGGGTAGCATTTTTGTTACCCGCACGACTTCAACGAGCAATGAGTAATGAGCAATTAGCAATTTCTGAATTAGGAATTAGAAGTTAGGAATGAGGAATTATTCTTAATGTAGAAAATTGTGAATTGTGAATTGTGAATTTCCCTCATTCCTCCCTGCTCAATTGTGAATTGTGAATTGTGAATTGTGAATTTCTCTCAGTCATCCCGAGGGAGCGAAGCGACCGTGGGGATCTTTGCGAAGCAATAAA
>CAYRPL010000137.1:0-4727 GCA_964426045.1 uncultured Alistipes sp.
ACGCAACAAAATTAGTAAAATTTTCTCAAATGACAACACTCTTTGGGGTCTTGTTTGTGTAGAATACAAAAAAAATCGCCTATCGCAAGCGAAAGGCGAAATCATGAAGGTATATTTATTATTTATACTTAATTTAGACTACATAGAAGACTACATGAGGAAGGTAGAATCATCGCAAATAAATGTTTAGACGGTTTTTGTTCGGACAATCGGTCCGTATCTAAACAACTTAACGCTTTGTCAATCAATCACTTTTTTAAATATTGCGCTATCAGCATTCTACAGAGGTGCTAACAATAATGTCCGCCATTCCTATTTTTCATTTCTCATTTCTCTTGCCACTGCGCACTGTGTTGCTCGTTCCAGCTCTTCGATTTCGGCCTCGGTAGTGGCCCAGCCGGTGACGAGACGAATGGTTGAATGCTGTTCGCCACGAGGGCCCCAATACTCAAAGCTAACCCGTTCGGAGAGCTTGTCAATCAGTCGATTATCCAGACGGAAGAATTGCTGGTTGGTGGGCGATTCGACAGCCACCTCACAACCGGCACGGCGGAAGATTTCGCGCATACGCAGAGCGAGCTCCACGGCCTTGCGACCAATCTGCTCGTAGAGTCCATCCCGAAAGAGTACCCCAAACTGCAAACCCAAAAGTCTTCCCTTGGCCAGCAGGGCTCCGTGTTGTTTAATCAGCGAGAAGAAGTTGTGAAGCAATCCCGGGCGGGCAACCACCGCCTCGCCAAAGAGGGTTCCCACCTTGGTACCTCCGATGTAGAAGATGTCGGCTAAGCGGGCGATATCGCGCAGCGTGAAGTCCGCACCCTGGGCTCCGAGGGCGTAACCCAGGCGTGCCCCGTCGATGTAGAGCGGAATTTCGTGGCGACGACACACCTCGCTCAGTGCCTCCAACTCCGAGAGCGAAAAGATGCTCCCCAGCTCGGTGGGTTGGGAGATATAGAGCATCCCGGGAGCCACCATGTGGGGGTGGGTCTGGTCGGCATAGAAGGTGCTGATGTAGTGCTCCACCTCCTCGGCCATCACCTTGCCGTCACAATGCGGCAAGGCCAGCACCTTGTGGCCCGAGGCCTCGACAGCCCCCGCTTCGTGTACGTTGATGTGGCCCGTATCGGCCGCCAAAACCCCTTCGTGGCGACGCAGCAGCGCATCAATCACCGTGGCATTGGTCTGCGTGCCACCCACCAGCAGATACACCTCTGCGTTGGGCTGCCCCACGGCTCGGCGAATCAACTCCACCGCCTCGGCTGTATAGGGGTCGGCCCCATAGCCGGCCGTATGCTCGAAGTTGTGCTCCACAAGGGCCTCCAACACTTTGGGATGGGCCCCCGCCGTATAATCAGACTTGAAACTAATCATGGTATGGACTTTTTTATTGCTCTGCCAGCGAGGAGGGTCGAAGTTTCGCTCAAAATCAAAATGGTTGGCTCAATGCCAACCATTTTGATTTTGAGCGGAAAACGAGACTCGAACTCGCGACCCCAACCTTGGCAAGGTTGTGCTCTACCAACTGAGCTATTTCCGCAGTATGTCACATCCTACTTGTTTGGAAACCACCTTGCCAAGGTTGGATGTGTTATTCCTTTGGGGCAAGGTTGTGCTCTACTTTCCTAAGCTATTTCCTCAGTATGTTTTGAACTTACAACCAACCAAAGGGCTGATTGCGGGTGCAAATATAGGGCAAAAAAATCAATCGTGCAAATCTTTTGGTGAAAAAAGTTGAAAAGTTTGCGATTGTTTTTTGCTCTTCGGATTGCTTTTGTTGCTTAATGTGTTGCAAATCAGTTATTCGAGGCCAAAAGCTCGCGTTGATCCTTGCGGGGCATTTTTCGGACCACACAGTCGTAGGAGTGGTCGATGAGCGAGTGCACAAGCCCCTCTTCGAGCTGTGACAGGTGGTGTTGGTTCCAATGTTTTTTATTGAAATGGAAGGCCGGTTCGATGGCCGAAAAACGGTCGCGAAGTTCAATGGCATAGTCGGGATCGCACTTCAAAACCAGCCAGTCGGGGCGCTCCAACGAGAGGCAGGCAAAGATGCGGCCCCGCACCTTGAAGACCAGCGTATCGTCGTCAAACGGAAAGCTCTCCTCGGACTCGGGCTTGCTTAGGCAATAGGTGCGAACCTCTTCTATATCCATTGTTTGTGTGCGTTATTTAAAGTATTTTTAGGGCGATGGCGGCGCACGCTTCGGCATCGGCCAGGGCGTGGTGGTGGCAGCGCAGGTCGTAGCCGCAGGCGGCAGCCGAGGTGTGGAGCTGGTGGTTGGGAAGGGTGCGGCCGAAGGTGCGGCGCGAGGCGGCCAGCGTGTCGTAGAACCGGTAGCCCGGGTAGGGCATTTGGTAGTGGTCGTGTACCGCCTTTAGGCACCCTTCGTCGAAGCGGGCATTGTGGGCGACCAGCGGAAGGTCGGCGATGCGGGGTGCGATTTCGGCCCACACCTCGGGAAAGGTGGGGGCGTTGCAGGTGTCGCGATCACAGAGTCCGTGGACCCGTTGGCAGAAGTAGCTGTAGTAGTTCGGTGCGGGGTGAATCAGGCTGTAGAAGGTGTCGTAGACGACCCCCTGGCGCACAATCACGACGCCTACCGAGCAGACGCTCGATGGCGAGCCGTTGGCGGTCTCAAAATCTATGGCTGCAAAATCTTTCACCTTGGGTCAAACGAAATAGTGACCAAAGGTAGTGAAAATTTTGCGATCGGGCAACTCTTGGGGAGAGTTGTTGCCCTTTATCGGATTGTGAGGTCAAAAATCGCTTGTCGATCCAGCTCTACCCAATACTCCAGAGCCAGGTGGCGCACATACTCCCAATAGGCGGGTGTTACTCCCCCACTCCGCTTGCGCCCATACGCAATATCCCCTGCGATGCGCTCGGCAATCTCCGATTTCAGGGCGATGCAGACCGTGCGCTTGTCGCGCTCGAAGTGGGCCTCGGCGACGGGTGCAGAGCTCTCGCTTAAACGGATGGTTCCATGACCCAGGGTCGCTCCGGTGGCCACCTGCAGTCCGTCGTTCAGGCAGCTGAGCGGAGGCTTTGAGCCGGCATGGGAGGTGATTTGCAGCTCGCTCTCGGAGCCAGGGAACTGCTCGAGGGCGAGGATTCCCATCTTCACCCCCAACAGGGAGTAGATACCCAAGTGGCCATGCAGCTCACAAGTGAGCACCGCAGCCCGCCACTCGTTGAATCCGTAGCGACGAATCGCCTCGGCCTGAATCTTCTGTACATCCTTTTGATAGAGCGCCTTATCGAGCGGGAATCCCTCGAAGACCACGCTTCGCTCTTTTGCTGAAATAACCATGCCCATTGTTTTTGGGCCCCGAGTTCGCAAGAAGAGTGCCACGGGCAGTCGGAGGGTGGTTTTTTCTACCCAGTATGGACCAAATGCAGGAAAAATCGCTACCTTTGTAATAAGAATAACTGCTAACCGTTTATAGGTCGTATGAAAAAACTCTTAAAAAACCTCGGAGTCTGGATTTTGATAGCGATGCTGGCCGGTATCGCTGCGGGAATCCTGCTCGGACCCACGGCCGCCTCACTCAAGCCGCTGGGTGACCTCTTTATCCAACTCATCAAGATGCTTGTGGTGCCCTTGGTGGCCGTTTCGATTATCTCGGGTGCCGCTACACTTGGCGACTCGAAGTCTGCCGGCCGCATCGGTGTTATCAGTATTGCCTACATCCTGCTGACGACCCTTGCGGCTGTTGTGCTGGCTATTGGTGCCGGTGAGCTCTTCCGCCCGGGCGACGGACTTGATGCACAGAAGCTGGCGGGGCTGATTGCCAACCCGGGGGATGCCGGCACGGCACCTGTGCTCTCGTTCTGGGATACCATTATTGGGATGATTCCGGCCAACCCCATTCAGGCCTTTGCCCAGGGCGATATCCTCCAAATCATCGTCTTCGGACTCTTCCTCGGATTCGGAATCTCGACCCTTCAGAGTGAGAAGCGCCTAAAGGTGGTCAATGGGCTGAACTACATTCTCGAGGCGCTGATTTGGTGTATCGAGAAGGTGATGTATGTCGCCCCGCTGGGTGTCTTCGGACTGATGGCCGATGCTACGGGAACCTTCGGATTCGATATCCTGCTGCAAATCGCCAATCTGCTCTGGGTGGACTTGCTGGCCGTGCTGGTGATGGCTTTGGTAATCTATCCCCTGACCCTGGTGCTCTTATCGCGCATCAAGCTCAAAGATTTCTTCCGTGCGATGCTCAAACCCCAGATCATCGCCTTCTCGACGGCCTCGTCGATGGCAACGCTGCCCGTGAATATGGAGGTGTGCGAGAACGACCTGAAGATCTCGAAGCAGACCACGGGATTTGTCCTTCCCCTGGGTGCCACCATCAATATGTCGGGTAATGCCATCTACTATACGCTGGTGGCCCTTTTCTTTGCTCAACTCTACGGCATCGAACTCTCGATGGCACAGTATGTTACCATTGCCATTGTTTCGACCCTCGGCTCTATCGGCCAGGCCGGAGTCCCGGGTCCGACACTGATGGTTGTCGCAGTGCTCGTTGGCGCGGGCATCCCGATTGAGGGCCTTCCGTTGCTCTACGCCCTGGATCGTGTCTTCGATATGGTGCGCACGACACTCAACATTACGGGCGATGCCGCCTGCGCCGCCGTCACCGATCGGTTTGCATAGTGCAATTAGCAATTAGCAATCACTAGTATCTTGTAACATCTAAGTGTTGTATAAAAGCAAATATTTTCGTAA
>CAYRPL010000138.1:0-4708 GCA_964426045.1 uncultured Alistipes sp.
TGAGGTTCTGACTACTCGCTAATGGTAAATTGAATTTATAGAACCTCCCTTTATAGATTCACCTTTCTTTGGGCATTTATTTTTCTTGTTGTAGATCTGTCGGCCCAGGAGCTCAAATTGAAATCGTTTGTACACAAGGAGTTAGATCTTACTGCCAAGATCGCTAACGTGAGGGACAACAACGACAATCCCTGCGCCCTGGTGCGGATCTATGTGGCCCTGAGGGAGGTGGAGTTCAAGGCCTCGTCCGGCATTAAGGAGGGGCCCACGTCGGATCGCCCCTCGGAGTATAAACTCTTCCTGCCGGCCGGCTCGAGGAGCATCACCATCTATGGCAATGGTTATCTGCCCTTTACCTACGCATTCGAGGAGGAGATTCTGGGCCATCACACCTACGAACTCTACCTCGAAGTGCCGATCATAACCGACTATGCCCAGATCCTGGAACAGCAGACTAAAATGCTTCAAAATCAATCTGCTGCGCCAGTTACTCCAGCTGTGCAGGAAAAGCGATGGAAGGTAGGCGACTACTACAACGAAAATGGCAAAGAGGGCGTAGTCTTCTGGGTGGATGCTACGTGTAAACATGGGAAGATAATAAGTATGTTGGAGTCGGGTGCTCCGTTACATTGGACATCTGACCAGAGTGAACAAAAGCGATTGATTGGGGCTTATGATCAATTTAATGGGGCCAAAAACATGGAAATTGTCAGACAGATTCCCGACTGGGAATCGAAATATCCTGCTTTTGCCTGGTGTGCAGACTTAGGCGAAGGGTGGTATCTGCCGGCTATCGAGGAACTCCGAATTTTTACAATGGATAATGAGGTACACGATACGGTGAATCGCACGTTGGCCCTGCATAATGGAAAACAATTGGCAAATAAGAGTGCTTGGAAGCTGCATTGCTATTGGTCTTCCTCCGAGAAGGAGAGCTCTGGAAAGAAGATTACAGCATATTTTATCAGTATGGATCCGCGAGGAGCAAGAGCGTTTGGTAAGGGATTTTTATCCCCTTATGTGCGTGCTGTCTCCGCTTTTTAAACTTCAGACTTTTGGTGAGGGTACAGCCCGAGCCTTTTTCTTTCACGCTCTGCTTCTCCGGCAGTGCGTGATTTTTTTGAGGGGGGGGGTAAGGGGATTAAGGAGAACCCTTAAATTTATAAAATTCACTAAACTCACGATGTTATCGTAAAGTGGCGTTAAGGGAATTAGAGGCATTAGGGGAAATTCCCTCATTGCTCATACATCTACACACTCCTCCGCAACTTTGTGGCACCTCCCTTAAGTTAGGTGAGTAGTTTTCAGTAAGCCGCGGATGTCTGAAATGGTTGAATTTGTAGTTAGAAGGTGGTAGTTGCAACGCTCGACGAAGAAGATGGTCAAATTTGATGTCAGAAGGTTGCAGTTGCAACTATCATGAAGTAAGCCCCGGATGTTTGAAATGGTTGAATTTGTAGTTAGAAGGTGGTAGTTGCAACGCTCGACAATGGGGATCGTTTATTTGATGTCAGAAGGTTGCAGTTGCAACTATCGTGAAGTAAGCCCCGGATGGGGCATACTTGACGTATGTTCCATTCGGGGCTTGCGAGTGATAGGCAGCAAATGCGGCCTTATCACATCAAATAATTATGCTTCGAGGGCAAAACGCTTGTAAGCAACCACCGTTGCCTCCTTGTCTGCCTTCTGGATGAAGTCGCGGATCGACTCCTTCTCACCCACTACGCACTGGTTCAGCAGCGTGTTCTCCTCGAAGAACTTGCGCATCTTACCCTCGGCAATCTTCTCGAGGATAGCGTCGGGCTTGTTGGCGTTCTTGGGATCCTGCTTCATAGCCTCGATGGCGATCTTGCGCTCGTGCTCCACGGTCTCGGCGGGGCAGTCGTCAACGTCAATCGAGATGGGGGCCATAGCCGTAGCCTGCATGGCAACGGTGTGAGCAACCTCCTGGGGAACCTCCTTGTTGAAGCCCAGCACGGTACCGAGCTTCTTGTTGAAGTGAACGTAGGCGTGGCAGTAGGGAGCCTCGACACGAGCGTAGTAGGCCAGCTCGCACTTCTCGCCGGTCTGACCCGACTTCTCGGTTACCATCTCCTCAACGGTTACACCCTCAGCGTTCTTGGTAGCCAGCAGGGCGGCGGTGTCGGCTGCGTCGGCAGCAACGGCAACCTCCAGCATGGCGTTGGCCGAAGCCGAGAACTCTACATTCTGGGCTACGAAGTCGGTCTCGCAAGCCAGGCAGAGGATGTAGGCCTTGGTGCCTACGATCTTGGTTACAACCACACCCTCGGTAGCGGTGCGGTCGGCACGCTTGGCAACGATGAGCTTACCCTTCTCGCGGATAATGTCCTGGGCACGAGCGAAATCGCCCTCAGCCTCAATCAGGGCCTTCTTGCAGTCCATCATACCGGCACCGGTCATCTTGCGAAGCTTCATTACATCAGCTGCTTTGATTTCCATAGTATTCTTATTTTTTTGTTTTTAGTTCTTGTTTTCAAAAAATGGGCCGCAGGGGGCCTCGTCGGAGGATTCTCCCCACATCGTGCACCTGCGGCCCTAACGGTAAGTTGTTGCGTCGTTACTCGGCGGCCTGCTCGGTGGCGGCAACTACCTCCTTAACGGCAGCCTCCTGGGCATCAACGTTGGCCTTTACAGCCTTCTTGATGCGGGGCTTGGCCTGCTTTACGGCAGCAGCCTCCTGAGCCTCGTTCTCCTGGGCCTCCTTCTCCTTCTCGAGCTTGCGCTCCTCAACGCCCTCGTTGATGGCGGCGCACATAGCGTCAAGGATTACGGCAATCGACTTGGCAGCATCGTCATTTGCAGGGATTACATAATCGATATCGGTCGGATCACAACAAGTATCAACCATTGCAAATACGGGGATGTTGAGTCGCTTAGCCTCCTTAACGGCGTTGGCCTCCTTCTGAACGTCTACGACGAACAGGGCAGCGGGCAGACGGGTCAGGTCGGCAATCGAACCGAGGTTCTTCTCCAACTTGGCACGCTGACGCTCGATCTGGAGCTTCTCGCGCTTCGAGAAGTTGTCGAAGGTACCGTCACCCAGCATCTTGTCGATGGTAGCCATCTTCTTCACAGCCTTGCGGATGGTGGGGAAGTTGGTCAGCATACCACCTGCCCAGCGCTCGGTAACGTAGGGCATACCTACAGCTGCAATCTTCTCGGCTACGATCTCCTTGGCCTGCTTCTTGGTGGCTACGAACAGAACGCGGCGACCGCTCTTGGCAATCTGCTTCATGGCGGCAGCAGCCTCCTCTACTTTGAGCACCGTCTTGTGCAGGTCGATGATGTGGATGCCGTTCTTCTCCATAAAGATATAGGGAGCCATTTTGGGGTTCCACTTGCGCTTCAAGTGACCAAAGTGGGCACCGGCCTCCAGTAACATTTCAAAATTAGTACGCATTGTCTTTTCTTTTTTTAATTTTTGTTTTTTACTCTACTTCAACTTGCGGGTAGTGCTACCCTGCTCGGGTGAGCAGTCCTGCAAGTTTTCGCATCCCAAGCAACCCTTTGGTAATCAACCCACGCGGGGCCAAGTCTGCAAGGTTTGAGAACTTCGGATGCCGTTGTCGCAATAAAAAGTTCGGCTGAGCGCTGAGATTAACGCTTCGAGAACTGGAACTTGCGACGTGCACCGGGCTGACCGGGCTTCTTACGCTCAACCTCACGGGGATCACGCATCAGGAAGCCGTTCTTCTTCAGAATCGAGCGATACTCCTCAGCGTTTACCTCGCACAGAGCACGGGCGATACCCAGACGGGCGGCCTCAGCCTGACCCTTGATACCACCGCCATCGAGGTTGATGGTTACATCGAACTGCTCTAAGGTGTTGGTAACCAACAAGGGCTGCTTCACCTCATAGCGCAGAATTTCGAGGGGGAAATATACGTCGAGAGCTTTGTGGTTAATGGTGATCTGACCATTGCCGGGCTTCAGGAATACGCGAGCCACAGCGGCCTTACGGCGACCTACGGTATTGATAACTTCCATAATCTTCTCTCTTACTTAAGTTCGTTCAACTTGATAGCCTTGGGGTTCTGGGCAACGTGCGGGTGCTCGGCGCCGGCATAAACCTTCAGGTTCTTAATGATAGCCTCGCCCAGGCGAGTCTTGGGGAGCATACCCTTTACAGCGTGCTCAACCAGGAAGGTGGGCTTGCGGTTCAGGTAGTCCTCGGGAGTAGCGAAGCGCTGGCCTCCGGGGTGACCCGTGTAGCGAACATACTCCTTGTCAGTCAGTTTCTTGCCGGTCAGCTTCACCTTGTCAGCGTTGATTACGATCACATAGTCACCGCAATCGGTGTGGGGGGTGTAGCTCGGCTTGTTCTTACCGCGCAGAATCTTTGCGACCTGCGAAGCAAGGCGTCCCAGCACCTCGTCGGTAGCGTCAATCACATACCACTCCTTCTGAATGGTAGCTGCATTCGCCGAGATGGTCTTGTAGCTTAATGAATCCACAGTGTTTTACGTTTAGTTAATAACTTGTTGTTTTTTAATGTAATCCGCCTACTTTTCTTCAAAGTAGTGGCGCAAAAGTACAACTATTTTTTTATTCGTGCAAGAAAGTTGCAAAAAAAATTCTTCATTTTTTGTAATTCGCTGACTATCAATACGCCCCAGAAAAACTTTGGTTTTGGGAATTAGGAATTAGGAACCGCCGACAACCGACGCAGCGGAGCGAGAGCATAGGG
>CAYRPL010000139.1:0-4706 GCA_964426045.1 uncultured Alistipes sp.
GGTATTAGTTTTCAATAACTTAGCGCACTTTTCTCACGGGTTTCTTTACAAGAAATCTCATCCATTTGCAACTAATTAAAAACCAGCAACTTACATTTTCTGTTTTCGGCACATCCGCAGTCCCGAAAATGAGGCGGAGTATTAGAAAAACCGAAGCCGACTCGCTTGTCCGATTTGTCGTTCTTCCTTGTCATGGCGGGGAGTTGGACAGAGTTGTCACGTCGAGGTTTTGCCCGAAGCAGCGGGAGGTAGAGTGGGCAGAAAAAGGGAGGAAACATGAGTTCGGGGGCTCGAAAGGTTGCTCTATTTTGCGGGCAGATTATCGGATTGAGGGAGAAAAGAGAAAAGATTTTTGTGCTTTGTTGCTTTTTATCGGAAATAAAGTCTTATATTTGTATTGAGAAATTGTTTAATATGGTGTTTTGACTTAAAACTAACCTAATTCATACAAGACATGGATAAAACTTTCGTAAAAGAGGTACATGACGTCGTGATTCGCTTTTCGGGCGACTCGGGCGACGGTATGCAGCTCACGGGTACGCTCTTTTCCGACACCTCGGCGTTGCTCGGAAATGACATCTCGACCTTCCCCGACTATCCGGCTGAAATTCGTGCCCCGCAGGGTACTGTTGCCGGTGTTTCGGGTTTTCAGGTTCACTTCGGCGACCATCGGGCCCTCAATCCGGGTGACTACTGCGATGTACTGGTAGCCATGAACCCTGCGGCCCTGAAGGCCAATCGCAAGTGGCTCACCCCCTCCTCGACGGTGATTTTGGATGGTGACTCCATCACGGAGGAGAACCTCAAGAAGGCCGGATTCCAGACCCTCGATCCCATTGCAGAGCTCAATCTGACGGGTTACAACGTCGTGACTCCCGACATCACCTCGATGACGCGCGAGGCACTCAAGGATTTAGGCTTGGACAACAAGTCGGTGGTCAAGTGCAAGAACATGTTTGCCCTGGGTATCTGCTTCTACCTCTACAACCGTCCCGAGGACCACGCCAAGAACTACCTCCAGACGAAGTTTGCCAAGAAGAACCCGCTGGTAGCCGAGGCCAATATCAAGGCCATTGACGCGGGTTACAACTATGCGGCCAACACCCACCAGTTTGCCAACACCTACACCATTGCTCCCGCCAAGTTGGAGAAGGGTACCTATCGCTCGATCAGCGGTAATGTGGCTACGGCTTGGGGTCTGATGGCTGCCGCCGAGAAGGCCAACCTGCCGCTGTTCTGCGGTTCCTATCCCATCACCCCCGCTACGGTGATTCTCGAGGAGCTGGCCAAGCGCCGCGACCTGGGAGTTAAGACCGTACAGGCTGAGGATGAGATTGCCGGTATCTGCACCGCCATTGGTGCGGCCTATGCCGGAAACTTTGCCGTGACGACCACCTCGGGTCCCGGTCTTTCGCTCAAGAGCGAGGCGCTGGGTCTGGCTGTGATGATTGAGCTTCCGCTCGTTGTGGTCGATGTACAGCGTGGCGGTCCCTCGACGGGTCTGCCGACCAAGACCGAGCAGAGCGACCTGGTGCAGGCCCTCTACGGCCGTAACGGCGAGTGCCCCGCGGTAGTTGTGGCTGCCTCGTCGCCCAGCGACTGCTTCCACTACGCCTTTGAGGCCGGCCGCCTGGCCATGGAGCACATGACTCCTGTCATCCTGCTCACCGACGGCTTCATCGCCAACGGCTCGGAGCCCTGGCGCATCCCCTCGATGGGCGACTATCCCGCCATCAATCCTCCCATCGTAAACGAGGCTCCCGAGGGCGGCTTTATGCCCTACGCACGCAACGAGCAGTTGGCTCGCGGCTGGGCTTTCCCCGGTAAGGAGGGCCTGGAGCACCGCGTAGGTGGTCTGGAGAAGGATGCTCTGAAGGGTACCATCTCGCACGATCCGGCCAACCACCAGCTGATGGTTAAGACCCGTGCTGCGAAGGTGGCCAAGGTGGTTGAGGACATCCCCGCCCAGACGGTATTTGGTGCCGAGGAGGGTGATCTGCTGGTTGTAGGTTGGGGCGGTACGCGCGGCCACCTGCAGGCAGCTGTTGAGCAGCTGCAGGCCAAGGGTCACAGCATCTCGCTCTGCCACTTCAACTACATCAACCCGCTGCCGAAGGGTGTTGACGAGATCTTCTCGAAGTTCAAGAAGATTGTAGTCTGCGAGCTCAACGAGGGTCAGTTTGCCAACTACCTGCGCACGAAGAAGCAGCAATACACCTACGAGCAGTATAACAAGTGCGAGGGTCAGCCCTTTACGGTGGTTGAACTCGTCGAGAAATTTGAAACCTTAATGAAGTAAAAGATTATGGCACAGTATAACTATACGCAGGCAGATTTCAAGAGCGACCAGGAGGTACGTTGGTGCCCGGGTTGTGGTGACCACGCCATTCTGAACGCCGTACAGCGCGCCCTGCCCAAGGTGGCTGACCTGACCGATACGCCCCACCGTCTCTTTACCTTCGTTTCGGGTATCGGCTGCTCGTCGCGCTTTATCTACTACATGAAGACCTTCGGTTTCCACTCGGTACACGGACGTGCCAACGCCGTGGCTACGGGTGTCAAGACCGCCAACCCCAACCTGAGCGTCTGGGTAGCCTCGGGTGATGGTGACTCGCTCGCCATCGGTGGTAACCACTTCATACACGCCATCCGTCGCAACGTAAACCTCAATATGATTCTCTTCAACAACGAGATTTACGGTCTGACGAAGGGTCAGTATTCGCCCACCACGAAGCTCGGCAAGGTAACCAAGACCTCGCCCTATGGTACGGTTGAGAAGCCCTTTACGCCGGGTGAGTTGGTCATCGGTGCCAAGGGAACCTTCTTCGCCCGCTCGATCGACATGGAGTTGCAGACTACGCAGGACTGCCTGATTGCTGCGGCGCAGCATAAGGGTATGTCGGTGGTTGAGGTGCTCCAGAACTGCGTGATTTTCAACGATAAGACCCACGCAGCCTTTGCCGGTGACAAGGCTACGCGCCAGAAGCACACCATTACACTCCGTCATGGTGAGAAGATGCTCTTCGGTGAGAACAACGAGAAGGGCCTTGTATTCGAGAATATGAAGCTCAAGGTGGTAACCGTGGGCGAGGATGGCTACACGTTAGACGATGTGCTGGTACACGATGCCCACACCGAGGATACGACGATGCACGTTCAGCTGGCCGGCATGAAGTATCCCGACTATCCCGTGGCCGTGGGTGTTATCCGCTGCGTAGAGGGTCAGCCCAGCTACGACGAGGAGGTTGCCCGCCAGGTCGAGGAGGTGAAGGCCAAGAGCAAGATTCACTGCATGGAGGATCTTCTGCATTCGGGAGAGACTTGGCAGGTCGAATAGTTTGGTTTTGTCGTGATAAGTGGCCATTTGCTGCCGCTAACCTTAAAAAGCAACAATGGGCAGTACGTCGGTACAGCCCATCGTTGTTTTTAAGGCCGAGTGTGGCATCTGACCCCTTCTAACAACAAAACGGGTGGGGCAATCTTCGTTGGTACAAAATTTCCTCGCCTAAAATTAAAAAACCTCGCCGTCGTAACGACGGTCTTATTCCTTTGCTTTGCAGCTTGGGAGGTAATGCAAAAATAGAAGGGGTTCCCAGTCATTGCGAGGAGGTTATCGTAGATAACCGACGTGGCAATCTGTTACAACACAATAAACTGTAAAAAATGAAACGAATAATTTTTCTTCTGATGCCTCTTTGGGTGGCGTGCTCTTCGGGCGGAGAGGTGCCGCAACAACCGCAACAACCGCCACAAGGCGAGGTGCGAGGTTTTGCGCGCGGAGCCGATATCAGTTGGGCTACGCAGCTTGAGAGCGAGGGCTACTCCTTTTATAATAAGGCGGGGCAGGAGCGCGAATGTACGGCCCTGATGCAGGAGCTGGGGATGGATGCCATCCGCCTGCGTGTCTGGGTCAATCCTGCGGAGGGTTGGTGCGGCAAAGCCGATGTGCTCGAGAAGGCTCGACGTGCCCACCGTCTGGGTATGCGCCTAATGGTCGATTTCCACTATAGCGACTCGTGGGCCGACCCGGGGAAGCAGACCCCACCCGCGGCATGGGAGGGTTACGACCTCGAAGCTCTGAAGCGGGCTGTAAAATCACATACAAGCGAGGTGCTTGGGGCTCTGAAAGCCGAGGGCATCGAGGTTGAGTGGGTGCAGGTAGGCAACGAAACCTCGAATGGTATGCTTTGGCCCCTGGGTCAGTGTGACCTCCACCCCGAAAACTACGCAGCGCTCCATAATGCCGGATATGAGGCTGTTAAGGGGGTGTATGCGGATGCAAAGGTGGTAGTCCACCTGCCTAATGGCCACAATTGGGATCTCTATGAGTGGCTCTTTGGTGAGTTGGAACGCTATGGAGCCCGCTACGATTTGATTGGAATCTCCCTCTATCCGGGCGTTGCGTGGCAGTCACAGGCCGAGGCCTGCGTGGCTAATATCCGCAAGCTCGCCACCCGATTCCAAAAACAAACCATCATCTGCGAGGTGGGAATGCCTTGGGACTCGGCCGATGCGGCCTACGAATTTTTGAGGTGGATGCTCCGCGAAACTGAAGCCACCGGCTCCTGCTGCGTCCTCTTCTATTGGGAGCCCGAAGCCCCCGCCGGCTATAATGGCGGCTATACCCTCGGCGCCTTCGCTAATGGCAAACCATACTGTCAAGATAGAAGTGCAACAAAATTCCCACCTTGCTCACGACTTTGAGC
>CAYRPL010000140.1:0-4671 GCA_964426045.1 uncultured Alistipes sp.
GTAAAATCTTTTTCAACTATTTTTCTTAATTTTGCACTTGGTCGTTGAATCTACCGTAAAGCAGATTGCCCTTTCTTCCAACTACGGTGAGTTCTCTTGCCAACCAAAAATTAAATTAGAGGCAGAGAGCGGAGCTTTTCATGGCTCATGGGGAGTTACCAGTGATTATGCTTTTGATAGCATCATATTGGATTGTGGTGAAGGTGTTACTTTGAGCAGTGACCCCAATTCTCCCTCAGAATTTCTCTTTGTACTTACACCAGGTACTTTCCAGAAGGGTGTTTCAATTATGGTTACTGATGTTTCCGGCAATCTTTTCTTCAAACAGACCTTCAACGAAGTAAAGATTGAGCGAAATACGATTCAACCCATGGCGGCATTAAAGGTAGAGGGCTATGTTACAGAGAACCAAAAGATCTACTACACATCTTCAGACGGCGAGGTTGTAGAGCCCTATTACCAAGCGCCCACCTACGAAGAGTTTGAAAGTAAAATAATATCGAACACCTACGACACCACGAACAACAGAGGTACAATCATTCTCACAGAGGAACTCAACTCTATTGGAGCAGAACTCTTTGCCCGGCGTTCAAATCTTACGAGTATTACCATTCCGGAGAGTGTCGTTCAGGTCGGAAAAGGAGCCTTGATGGGTTGTAATGCGTTAGAGAAAATCGAAAGCAAATTGGCAACCGACGACAAAAGGTGTTTGGTTGTAAACAATGAGTTGATGGCCTTTGCTCCGGCCGGATTGAGCAGCTATACCATTCCGAGTGGCATTACCGGAATTGCAGCAAAGGCATTCTCTTGTAGCGGTCTGAAGAGTGTCCGCCTTCCCGATAGTATCACCCATGTAGATCCTTTTGCTTTTACATACTGTTCGGATTTAACCTCCTTCTATGGAAAAGGAGCCTCAAAAGACTACAAGTGTTTGATCTTTGATGAGGTCTTGGTCGCCTTTGCTCGAGGTTATGACTCGGCAAGCTATACCATCCCGAACGGTGTAAAGGAGATCGGAGAGAGTGCATTCTCCGGTATGGCACTCAGCGGCATTTCTATTCCGGAAGGGGTAACCAAAATTGGTAATTATGCTTTTGCTTACTGTCGAAATCTTGACGGATGCGAATTTCCAAGTACGCTTACCACAATCGGGGAGAGCGCTTTCGCTACTTGTGATGATATGACTGCCATATATATTCCAACAAGTGTGACCACTATCGGCAAAAATGCTTTCACTAATTGTACATCGCTTAGCCGTGTGATTGTGCAGAATGCTCCAAACTACGGAGTGGATCATCTGACGGCCTGGTGTAAAATCGATTTTGAAAATGAGGAGGCCAATCCGCTCTACTATGCGAAGGCGTTGTTTCGAGGTACACTTTGGAACTATTCCTCGATTGGAGAGCTCTATTCTACTCACTTTTCCACAGAAATCACCGAGTTCAAAGATTATGTCTTCTATGGTCTGAATATTGCTTCTCTTACGGTTCCCGACCATATAAAGAGGATTGGATACGCTGCATTCTGTGCTTGCAGTAACCTGAAAACCATTGATCTCGGATCGGTAACGCATATCGGAGCAAGTGCCTTTGCTTCCCTGCCCCTACAGGAGATTACCATCCCCGAGACGGTAACTGAAATTGGACATTCGGCTTTCTACAATTGCCGTTCGCTTACCTATGTCTATTGCAATCCGACAAATCCGCCCACGGCTGTTTTATATTCGGATGGCGCATGGGATGCTTTTGAGTATCACAATAGCAATGTGTTTAAAATAATCGTTCCCGAATACACTTCATACCTAAATTACAAAGAAGCTTCGGGGTGGAGTGAGTATGCTTCATCAATTTCACGAGTCAAGTAAATATTTTTTTGTCAGAAGGCGGCAGTTGCAACGCATTGCAAATCATAGGAGATTGCCACGTCGCCTTCGGCTCCTCGCAATGACTGCGAGAGAGATATTTTTTGAGTCAGAAGACCGCAAATATTTTTTGAGTCAGAAGGGGGAAGGTGCAACGCTCGGTTAAAAAAGCGCGGATGGATAGTACTTGGCGTACATTCCATTCGCGCTTTATTAACTAGCGGCCGCAAATGCCGTCTTATCACAAAAAAAAGCGGTTGAAAATTCAACCGCTTTCGTAGTGACACCGACAGGACTCAAACCTGTAACCTTCTGATCCGTAGTCAGATGCTCTATTCAATTAAGCTACGGTGCCGAATTGCGAGTGCAAATATACGGCAGATTTCCGTATCCTGCAAATTATTTTCTACTTTTTTTTAAAATATTTTTTATCTCACCCCTTAACTCGCTGGTTATCACTCCTATTAAATTTCTACCCCAAAACTCCCGCCCAAAAAATTGTGAATTATGAATTGTGAATTATGAATTATTTTCTACCTTTGCCCCCGATTGGTTGGTTTTATCCTATTTTTTGGACAAAAATACAGATTTCGCAGCTGTACGCCTGGCGGATTCATCAATTGGAGACACATTACTAAAATATATAACTATGGGAAATTTATTGCAAGGAAAGAAAGGTATTATCTTTGGAGCGCTCAATGAGCAGTCGATTGCCTGGAAGGTGGCCGAGCGTGCCGTAGAGGAGGGGGCCGAGATTGTGCTCACCAACACGGCCGTATCGATTCGTATGGGCACCATCTCGCAGCTGGCCGAGAAGTGCGGCACGATTGTCGTTCCGGCCGATGCCACCTCGATTGAGGATTTGGAGCAGCTCATCGACAAGGCGATGGAGCACTTCGGAGGTAAGTTTGACTTTATCCTGCACTCGATTGGCATGTCGCCCAATGTGCGCAAGGGTCGCACCTACGACGATTTGGACTACGACTACCTGACAAAGACGCTCGATATCTCGGCCATCTCGTTCCACAAGGTGATTCAGGTGGCCCGCAAGAAGGATGCCCTCAACGAGTGGGGTTCGATTGTAGCGCTGAGCTACATTGCAGCCCAGCGCACCCTCTATGGTTACAACGATATGGCCGATGCCAAGGCGCTGTTGGAGTCGATTGCCCGCTCGTTTGGTTACATCTACGGCCGCGAGAAGCATGTGCGCATCAACACCGTATCGCAGTCGCCCACGCAGACTACGGCCGGCAGTGGCGTGCTGGGTCTGGGTGACCTGCTCGAGTTCTCGGAGAATATGTCGCCCCTGGGTAACGCCACGGCCGAGGATTGCGCCAACTACATCCTGACCCTGTTCTCGGATTTGACCCGCAAGGTGACGATGCAGAACCTCTACCACGACGGTGGATTCTCGTCGATGGGTATGAGCCGTCGCGCGATGAAGGTCTACCAAAAGGGTATGCAGTTTGACGATGTGAAGGAGAACAAGTTCCCCTTCGGCAAGGAGTAGGCTCAAAAGCGAGAGCCAATCGGAAGAATGGGAGGGCATACAGTTTGTGCTTTCCCATTTTTTATGTACCTTTGGGCACGTTTTCAGAAAACCCCGCACTATGGTACTTGCAGAACAGATAAAGGATGCCAAACACCGCACCGAGGAGCTCTTCCGCTGCCTCGACATCGAGCAGAAGCGAATCGACCTGCGCAACGAGGAGGAGCGCACCCAGGAGCCCGACTTCTGGGAGGAGCCCGAGCGTGCCCGCCAGCAGCTGCAGAAGGTCGCCTCGATTAAGGGGTGGATTACCGACTACGAGCAGATTGCAAAGGAGGTCGAAGACTTGGAGCTGATGCCCGAGTTTGTGAAGGAGGGGGTGGCCTCCGAGGAGGAGTTTGATGCCCTCTACACCTCGACGCTCGAACATATCGAGGCCTTGGAGATGCGCAACATGCTGCGCCAGGAGGAGGATAAGTTAGGGGCCATTCTGGATATCAATGCCGGAGCGGGCGGCACCGAGGCGCTGGATTGGGCCTCGATGCTGCTGCGCATGTACACCCGCTGGGCCGAGTCTCACGGCTACAAGGTGAAGATGCTCGACTACCAGGCCGGTGACGAGGTGGGGGTCAAGAGCTGCACGCTCGAAATCGAGGGTGAATTTGCCTACGGCTACCTGAAGAGTGAAAACGGAGTCCACCGCTTAGTGCGCCTCTCGCCCTTCAATGCCAACAACAAGCGCCAGACAACCTTTGCCTCGGTCTTTATCTCTCCGGCCATCGACGACACGATTGAGATTACGGTAAATCCGGCCGATATCGAGTGGGATACCTTCCGCTCGTCGGGTGCCGGCGGTCAGAATGTCAATAAGGTCGAGACGGCCGTGCGTCTGCGCTACCACGGCAAGGACCCCGATACGGGCGAGGCCATCGAGTACCTGATCGAGAATATGGAGACCCGTTCGCAGCTGATGAACCGCGAGAATGCGATGCGCATCCTCAAATCGAAGCTCTACCAGCGTGAGTTGGATAAGCGTATGGCGACCCAGCAGGCCCTCGAGGCGACGAAAAAGCGTATCGAGTGGGGCTCGCAGATTCGCTCCTACGTCTTTGACGACCGCCGCGTAAAGGACCACCGCACGGGAGTCCAGACCTCGAATGTCGATGCCGTGATGGATGGTGACCTCGACGCCTTTATCAAAGCCTACCTGATGCAGTGCGGCGGAGAGTAGGGGCGATTCACAATTCACAATTCACAAGTCACAAGTCACAATTACTTCCTGCAGTCATTGCGAGGAGCGTAGCGACGTGGCAATCTTCTT
>CAYRPL010000141.1:0-4669 GCA_964426045.1 uncultured Alistipes sp.
ATCGAAGGCGTGCAGGGGCTGACCCAGCTCAAAGAGGATGTAGTTGGTGATATCCACCAGGTTGTTCTTGGGGTTGATGCCCGCAGCTCGCAAATAGTTCTGCATCCACTCGGGCGAGGGGCCTATCTTGCAACCCTTGACCGTCACACCGGCATAGCGGGGGCAGGCCTCCGAGTTCTCGACCTCGACTCCGATTTCAAGGTCGTGGTTGTCCACCTTGAAATCCTCGACCGAGGGCCACTTCAACTCCACCTGCTCACCGCGGCTCTTCAGATAGGCCACCAAGTCACGGGCAACTCCGATGTGCGAGGCGGCATCAATACGGTTGGGCGTCAGACCGATGGCAATCAGGTAGTCATCCTGGATGCGAAGGTACTCCTTGGCCGTCGTACCCACCACAGCCTCGGCCGGCAGCTCCATGATACCCTCGTGGCTCGATCCAATACCCAGCTCATCCTCGGCACAGAGCATACCCAGCGACTCGACACCGCGAATCTTGCTGCGCTTAATCTTGAACTCCTCGTCACCACCGTTGGGGTAGAGCACCGAACCCACCGTGGCACACATCACCTTCAGACCCTGACGGCAGTTGGCGGCACCACAGACAATCTGCAGGGGGGCCTCCCCACCCACATCCACGGTCGTGATGTGCAGGTGGTCCGAATCGGGATGCTCCTCGCAAGTGAGCACCTCACCCACAACAACCCCCTTCAAACCACCCTTGATGGTCTCAATCTTCTCGAAGCCCTCGACCTCCAAACCGATGTCGGTCAGAATGGTCGCCACCTCCTCGGCCGACAACTTCAGGTCGGCATATTGCTTTAACCAATTGTAGGAAATATTCATATCTTGTGTTGTTTTATTGTTTTCTCATCTCTCAACTGGCAAAGATACAAAATAATTAGGAATTAGTAATTAGTAATTAATAATTATTTCTATGAGCAATAAAAAATGGGCAACGAGAACTGATTTTTGATTTAAGGCGAGCAGATTTCAACTCGACCGCAGACTGGTGAAGATGGGTTGTACTTGAGGTACTGCCCATTTTCGACAGACAAGGAGAGGCGAAAGATGCCGCCTAAAATCAAAAAGAGCCCAGGTAGAGGAACAGCATACCCACCAAGACAAGGGCCAGGTCGAGGGCCTTCTGTTTGAGATTCTTCTCCCGGAAGAGCAGGGCCCCACAGGCAAACGACACCACAACCGAGGAGCGGCGCACCATCGAGACCACCGAAATCATCGCCCCCTCGTCGCTCAAGGCGTAGAGGTAGGCAAAGTCGGCAAGCGAGAGGAAGATGGAAATCAGCGGGATGGCCCAGCTCCAATGGAAGGGGGTGGTGGCGTGTCGCTTGGGCCACCAGAGGCCGAAGAGCAGCAGGGTCATCATCGCCAGCTGGTAGAGGTTATACCAGCTCTGGACAAAGAGGGGGTTGAGTTGCTGCATGATGAATTTGTCGTACAGACCACTCAGGGCACCCGTCAGGGCCGAGAGGGCAACAAGCCAAATCCAGCGGTTCTGCGTGAAGCGTACCCCCTCCTTGCGACCGGCACGACTGAGCAAAAAGAGCGAGACAAGGGAGAGCAGCACACCCACCCATTGGCAGGCGTTGAGCCTTTCACCAAAGAGCACAAGGGCTCCCAAGAGGACCAAGACGGGGCGTGTGGCATTGATGGGGCCCACGATCGTAAGGGGCAGGTATTTGAGTCCAAAGTAGCCGAAGAGCCACGAGCTGAGGACGATCAGCGACTTGGCAACCACCAGCAGGTGGGCCCGCAAATCACCCCTCGGAGCGTCAAGCAGAGTCCCCTCGAACCAGGAGAATCCCCCCTCGGAGGCCACAAGCATCGGCAGGAACAGCAGGGTAGAGATCAGGGTATTGAACCACAAAACCGGCACCACGGCATTGGCCGTAAGTGCCTGTTTCTTCGCCACATCATAAAGACCCAGCAGAGCCGCCGAGAGGAATGCCAACGAAAGCCACATAGTTCAGTTCAATTCACAATTCACAATTCACAATTACTTCCTGCAGTCATTGCGAGAAAGGAGCGCAAGGGGCTGACGTGGCAATCTTTTCATTACTTCGCAAAGATCCCCACGTCGGGCAAATGCCCTCCTCGGGATGACTGAGAGAAATTCAAAATTCAGAATTCAAAATTCAGAATTATTTAATTCCTAATTCCTAACTCCTAATTCCTAATTTATCACAAAAGCTCGTCGCTATAGACTGCACCGGGCAGGTCGTGCAGGTTGTAGCGCGAGGCCATCGACATACCGTAGGCTCCGGCCGATTTGATGGCCAGCAGGTCGCCTCGGCGGGTGCGCTTCAGGCCCACATTCTCGTCAAAGACGTCGGTCGATTCACAGGCTGTACCCACCACCGTATATTTCGATTGCAACTCCTCGTCGGAGGTGATATTCTCGATGTTATGGTAGGAGCCGTAGAGGGCCGGACGAATCAGCTCGGTCATCGAGGCATCGACAATCAGCAGGCGGCGCCCCGTAGCCGTGGTCTTGGTGAAGAGCACCTGCGTAATCAACTCTCCACACTCGCCAACAATCGAGCGGCCGAACTCGAAGTGCACCTCACGGTCACCCACCTTGAGGTGGTTGTGTACGATGGCAAACATCGAGGCGAAGTTGGGGATGGGCTCGTTCTCGGGCACGTCGTAGTTGATACCCAGACCTCCGCCCACATCGACAAAATCGACCTCGAAGCCCAGGCGCGTGAGGTAATCGACAATCGTATTGACCTTCAGGCACATATTCTCGAAGACGTGGAGCTCACGAATCTGCGAACCGATATGGAGGTGCAGACCCCGAATATGGAGGTTTTCCAACTCCTGAATCTCGGCGGCGTGCTCCAGAACCTCCTCGTAGGAGATTCCGAACTTACTGTCAGCCTGACCCGTATCGATGCAGTGGTTGGTCTTGGGGTCGATATCGGGGTTGATGCGCAGGGCTACATCGACCCGCTTATTGGCCTCTGCGGCCAGGCGGTTCAGCACCTGCAACTCCTCGATGGACTCACAGTTGATGGCGAAGATTCCCTGCTCGATGGCGTAGCGCAGCTCCTTGTCACGCTTTCCGACACCGGCATAGACAATCGTCCGGGGGTCAAAGCCCGCCTCGATGGCACAGCGAAGCTCGTTGCCCGAAGCACAATCAATGCCCAGACCATACTCCCGAATCAGGGCCAGCAGTCGGGGATCGTAGTTGGCTTTGATGGCGTAGTGGACTTTGTAGTTGTAGCGCTTGGCGGCCGACATAACACTCTCCAAGGTCTGGCGCAGAAGCTCCATATCGTAGAGATAGAAGGGGGTCTCAAGCCCCTGCAAACGGTGCGCAATTTGACGTGATAACATAACCTGAAAGTTCTAAAATTAACCTAATAACCAATTGAGACCTATCAACAAGAGAGGTCCATTCGGTCGCAAAGGTAGCAATTTTATTTAATAGAGCAACAAATCCAGCACAACAAAGAGGGCCAAGGTCAGCGAGGCGAGGCCGTTGAGGGTACCAAAGGCGATGCCGATGCTCTTTTGGCGGGTGGGGGTGACCAAGATGTGTTGCAACAGCAGCAGCAGGGTAAAGAGCCCACAGCCCACCCACAGAGGCCACGCCTGGGGGCAGTAGGAGGCGAACCAGAGGAGGGCACCGAAGCTCACTACATGGAGGGCCGAACTGATGGCCAAGGCTGTGCGGGCCGAGAAGCGGGCAGGAATGGAGTGCAGGCCCCGCTCACGGTCAAAGGCTGCATCCTGCAGGGCATAGATGATATCGAAGCCGCCACACCAGGTCATCACCAACAGCGAGAGGATGCAGGCGGGCAGATCCAAGCGCCCCGTCACGGCGATATAGGCACCCGCAGGGGCTATGCCGAGCGAAAGACCCAGCACCAAGTGGGCCAGCGAGGTGAAGCGCTTGCAGTAACTGTAAAAAATCACCACCCCCAGGGCCACGGGCGAGAGCCACGCCGTCAGCGGATTGATGGTCACGGCCACAGCCACAAAAGCGAGGGCATTGAAGACCACAAAGCGCAGCGCCTGATTCGGTGTGATGCGCCCTGCGGGGATATCACGCCCTGCCGTGCGGGGATTCTCGGCATCAATCTTTCTGTCGGCCCAGCGGTTGAAACCCATCGCCACATTGCGAGCAAAGACCATGCAGGCCACCACCTGAACGAGTAAAACCCACACATTAAGTGAATGGTCGTAATAGTCACTTTTATAGGCAAATACAAATGCCATCAGCGCAAAGGGCATAGCAAAAATCGTGTGAGCAAAGAGCACCAACGAAAAGTACTTTTTCATCCTGAGGTTGTTTTTTGAACCCACAAAGATAGGAATAATTCAAAATTCACAATTCACAATTCAAAATTATTTTGTTTGACCACCCAGACCTCCCAGACTACCCGGTACTCCCAGTCTAAAAAATAATTGTGAATTGTGAATTGTGAATTTTGAATTATTTACTACCTTTGCGGGGTTATACCATTATATAAAAGAGAAAACAACAAGATATACGATGAAGCATATTCGCAATTTTTGTATCATTGCCCACATCGACCACGGAAAGAGCACCCTGGCCGACCGTCTGCTGGAGAAGACCAACACGCTGAATCAGCGTGAGATGCAGGCCCAGGTGTTAGACGATATGGACTTGGAGCGC
>CAYRPL010000142.1:0-4641 GCA_964426045.1 uncultured Alistipes sp.
CGCTGCCACACGCCCCGCAACCGAGGCACAGACCCTCGAGGAGATGGAGCGACAGACAATAGCCAATGCAATAGCGCAGTGTGGCGGCAACCTCTCGCAGGTGGCACAGCAGCTCGGCATCACACGTCAGACTCTTTACAACAAGATTAAACGCTACGGATTGTGAAACTTGCAGGCAACATACCTTACGGCAAGATTGTCCTCTATGTCGTGGTCATCATCCTCGCTGCTGCGTGGTCGGGATATGTGTGGGCCAAGGGGCATCATGCCTATCTGATCATCACGCTCTCTGTAATCCTATTCTGCCTCTTCCGACTCTTTAAGCTCTACGGCGAGATTGTGCATCGTCTGATGTTTGTCTTTAATGCGGTGCAGAATAGCGACTACTCGTTCCGCTTTGCCGAGGACCCTCGCCACACGAAATATGCCTTTGTAAACCAGTCGCTCAACCGCATCAAGGAGGTTTTAGATAACGCCAAACTGCAAATCAAGGAGCGCGAGCAATACTTCCAGCTTATCATGGAGTGCGCCAATGTGGGTATTGTCGTAGTGATGGAGAATGGTACGGTGATGCAGACCAACTCCAAGCTACTCAACATCTTGGGTATGGAGCGAATGAGCCACATCGACCAGCTCCGTGTGCTGAGCGAAGAGCTGTGTGATGCCCTGCACCGTATTGAGGCAGGCGAACAACTTACCGCACGCTTTGCGACTGAAATAGGCGACCAAAACTTAGTTTTGAGTTGCTCGGCAATGGAGTTTGACGGCAAGCGATTGAGGGTTATATCTATCGGTAATATCCACGAGGAGCTTGACCGTAAGGAGGTGGAGTCGTGGGAGAAGCTGACCCGCATCCTCACGCACGAGATTATGAACTCGCTGGCGCCCGTGACCTCTATTAGCCATACACTGCTTGCACAGTCCGACGATGCTGCAACGGTGCGCCAGGGCTTGGAGACCATACACTCGACCTCTGACCGCCTGATGCGCTTTGTCGATTCGTTCCGTGCCGTTACACGCATCCCCGCACCGCAGAAAGCACCCTTCTACCTCTCGGAACTTGTTGATGAGGCTCTCTCGCTTATCCCGCACGAGGGCGTAGCCGTGGAGGTAAATATCGAGCCTGCGGACACAATGCTCTATGCCGACCGTGCGCTGATGTCACAGGTGATGGTCAATCTGCTGAAAAATGCAGCGGAGGCACTTGCCACATACGAGGGAGAGGGTAAAATCACCATCCGCTCGACCATTGACACGGAGGAGCGCATCCAGATTGAGATTACCAACAACGGCTCGGCAATCCCTGCCGAAGTTGCCGAAAATATCTTCACGCCATTCTTCACCACCAAGACCGACGGCTCGGGCATCGGCCTCGCCGTCTCTCGCCAAATCATCCGCCTCCACGGCGGCTCCCTCCGCCTAAAACACAACGACGAAGGCAGGGTGACATTTGCTGTGGTCGTGGAGTAGCCAATCGACAAGATTGTTGGCAATCCCACGAACAATAGATCGCTAATTTTCCCGTTGTAGATATATCCACCTTAAACCCATAAATACCATGCTCCGTAAAGTTATCGGTCTGCTGCTTGCCCTCCTTGTGGCGCAGCGTGTAATCGCACAAGAAAACCCCTATGACAATGCCATCGGAGAGGCTATATCACGCAGTGATTGGTTTGAGACAAGAGCTCGCTATGAGCGCACGGCCGATAGTCTGAGCGACTATATGCGTCTGTTCTCCGGAGCAATGGTCGACCATAATTTCAACAATCCGGCAGGGGCTGTGGAGAAGATTCAGCGCATGTACGAGGAGCATAACGCCCAAATGGGAGGAAATGTATTTTCGCTGTTTTGGATGATGTCTGACAATCTCGCAAAACTCGGGCACTACAAGGCAGCCCACGATATTTGCACAAGCCTGCTTACTCAAGGCGGGGAGTATATGGACGAGGGAATGCGGAGTGCCTACGAAACAAATATCGTGCTTTTTAGGCATAAGTCGCAGTGGCCAGGAATGGCCGTATCGGATGCCGAAACGGGCTACGAGATACCGTTTAAGGTTGAGGATGGGCAAATCAAGTTTAAGGCTGAAAGTGGCAAACAGAGATTTGGGGCGATGCTCGACTCTGCAAGTCGGCTGACCCTTATAGATCGAGATTTGGCGTATGAGTTAGGAGTATCTATATCGACAGACTCGATACAACTCAACGAGGCGCGATGTCCTCTTGCGCTGCTCGACACCTTGCGATTGGGCACTGCCGAGTTTGATAATGTCGTGTGCGCAGTCCTGCCACTTCGAGAGGTCGGCGTTACGGATTGTGAGATGATTCTGGGAAACGAACTCTTGTGCCTCTTTCCCGAAATAGAGGTGGACTACGAACATCATAAATTGCATCTGAGGTCACAGGCAGAATCTCTGCCCGATGCTCCACGAAACCTGATGTTTAACAAAGTACCCTACATGCAGGCGAAGTTAAACGGAGTCCCGGCGACAGTGCTTTGGGATACGGGTGGCAATAAATCATCCATAGAGCCACATTTCTATCATGCGCATCGCGACCAACTGCCTTCGACAGATAAGCAAGGCCGTAAACGCGCAAAGACAGCAACGGATAAAACCCAAAAACTTCATTACGCTATTCTACCCCAGGTCGAGCTAACCATCGGAGATAAAACGGGCACGATGACCGATGTCTATATGCTTGAGCATATGCCCCACGCCGAGCTGATGGGAGTACCTTTCGATGCAATATTGGGCGCACTGCCTCCCACCGAATTCAAACGACTGACCATCAAGTTCCAAGCAATGTCCCTCCTTGCACAATAACCATACTCCGCATTTACAGTGAACCCTTTTTTGATGCCCCACCGAAAACACGACTGAACCCTGATTTGCACACTTTCAACTGCTCCGAAACACCCTAAACGGGCGTATGACACAAAAAAGAAAAAAACGCCGTATTTTGTTGGAATACAACACTTTGACCAAATTGCCATTTTCTTCAAGTGGTGCCACCGGAAAATGAGTTCCATTTCTAAATTATTACTATCCGATAAAATGTGTACTTTTGCCCATCGTTGTTCTTCGTGAGTGTGGTAACCGCAAAGTAACAACAAAAGGGCTGATTCCGCAATCGGTTTCAGCCCTAATTTTTAATACATCCTTAAAACTTTTGTCGGACAGTAATATTACTTGAACTCGTTTTCGCTCCACATTTCGCATTGAGTCATAATCGTTTCGAGTGCAGCCTCTTGACCTTCGGGCGGATACTTATACTTTTTGAGCAGCCGTTTTACGATGCGGCGCATACCGGCACGGGCACTCTCCTTCATCGTCCAGTCGATGGTCTTATTGGTGCGTAGTGCATCGGTCAATTCTCGTGTAATGGCAACAAGTTGCTCGTTAGTATAGAAATCCTGCACCGCCTCAGGCTTGGTGATTGCATCATAGAATGCCAACTCCTCGGTCGAAAGGTTGAGTTTCTTGCTCTCCTCTTCGCCACTGACTATTGCACGAGCAGTTTTCAGCAACTCTTCGATTACCTCCTCGTTCGTGAGCATACCTTTTAGGTAGTTGCTCATCGCATTTGCCAAAATCTCGGAGAATTTCTCGGCACGCACTGTGTTGGTGCGCTGATAAACCCTTATCTGCTCGGCAATAAGTTTGCGCAACAACTCCACTGCAAAGTTCTTCTGCTTCATCTGCGCCATCTTCCAAGTGGTAGGGTTAGAGTCCTGACCATAGACTGAGATTTGGTTGATATTGCCGGCGTGGCTCTCGATAAACTTCGCCGACTGCACGAACATACCACCCGAGCCGCAGCAAGGGTCATAGACACGCCCTGCGTAAGGCTCCAAGACATTGACAAGGGTCTTGACGATGCAGGCAGGGGTGTAAAACTCGCCCGCCAGCTTGCCCTCCGCCTCGGCAAACTTCGAGAGGCAGTATTCGTAGGCACGCCCGAGGATATCCTTCGAGTCGCCGTGTTCGTGCATCTTGATATTGGTGAACAGATCGACCACATCGCCCAAGCGGCGTTTATCCAACTCGGGGCGTGCGAAGTTCTTGGGCAGAATGTCTTTCAGTCGGCGGTTCTCCTTCTCGATAGCACGCATAGCGTTGTCGATGGTGGTGCCAATCTCGGGAGTATGAGCCGCAGCCGCAATAACCGACCAGCGAGCGTCCGTAGGGACATAGAAGATGTTCTCGGCGGTGTACTCGTCCTTATCCTCCTCGAAGCCCTCGCCCTCGTTTATGAGCTCCTCGTAGCGAGCCTCGAACTTATCCGAAATATACTTCAAAAAGATAAGACCAAGCACCACCGATTTATACTCCGAGGCGTCGATATTGCCGCGCATCTTATCCGCCGCCTTCCAAATCTGATCTTCAAAACCGATATCTGCTGTGTTAAGCTTAGCCATAGTAGTCGAAATTTGTAGTAAAGGTAGCAATAATTTGTTATTTGAGCATAAAGTATCAATAGGGAGGTTCTATAAATTCAATTTACCATTAGCGAGTAGTCAGAACCTCATTAAGGCTACCGCTAATGTGATTTTGTTTTCACAAATTTAGTTAAACTTTTTCGAATATTTCAGTAACTGTTTGAATTTTATTGAAAAATATTTTTATGCAAACATATAATA
>CAYRPL010000143.1:0-4582 GCA_964426045.1 uncultured Alistipes sp.
AGCCGTTTTTGCAGAAGAAACACTCGCCGCAGAAGGTCTCCACATTGACCGTCACGCGGTCGCCTGGCTTGACATTGTGGACCTCGGCACCGACCTCCTCAACAACGCCAACCATCTCGTGGCCAACGGTTATGCCTGGCACAGCACGCGGCACACTGCCGTGCTTGATATGTAGGTCGCTGGTGCAGATACTGCCGAGCGTAATGCGCACAATGGCATCGCGAGAGTTCTGTAATTTTGGTTTTGGCTTGTCGATCAACTCAAACTTGCCGTGGGATATATAGGTGTAGGCGAGCATAACTATTCAATTTTTTGAAAATCTCTCTTCCTTAATTTCTTCTCAAGTAGTCCAAATTCTGTGACTTCATATTTTGTATGATCTTCGTCTCCATATGACACATATACATGTTCTTTATCTTCAATAACACGCTCATTAGTTAAAGAGGTCGGTTCTGTAAGAGAAAAATAATCACATATATACTCACACAAACCATATCTATTAATTTTATCGCCTAATATGGGCACTACATAGTTTGTCATTAGTCTTTGTTCATTAAACAGATCTTTGTTTGTATTGTATATTGTTGAGGTATACATGAGACCCTGATAGGCCATAATATCTTGAATTACACTACCACTTCTTTTGCGAGAACTGATTAGTATAGACATGAGCATCTGTGGAATAGTATATTCCTCGACAAAAGCATATCCTTTATGTTTGGCTCTAAATGAGCAAAGCCAGGGTAAAATGGATGCATATATATACTCGGAGCTAAAGTTCTTAGCATTAAAATGCGGCAAGGTCAAATCAACGAAATGAATTAACTTTTCGTTGCATATACAGGTTATATTAAATTTTTCGATATCAGGCCTATCTAATTCTTCCCAACATGCATATATAGATGCACCTATGTACAAACAAGGGTATCCAGAGAGGCTAAACCTTTGGTTACTTACTAAATGCCTTTTGTGATTAGGAATATGCATCATTTCCGTGCGGGAAAATAAATCATGTGTGTCACATTTTCTAGCCCTAAAAGCCATAAGTTCATGGGGATTAATGCGCTTACGTCGTAGATACACATATCGTCTATCAATGTACTCACGAAATATGAACTTTTTAATCTGTAAAATACTATCTTGTATATTTCCCTTCATAAAAGCCTGCACCGATAATACCACTTGATCATAAACTGTATTTATTGTTGCAACATCAATGCTGGTTGCCAACGGAGAATTAGTGACTATATCAAGCAGTAAATCCCGCTGTTTTATAATGCGATCAATATAATCATCTTCAAGATTGTCTTCGAGATAAAGATGATTGAGCCTATCAATGGTTTCTTCAGTATTTAACATATATTTTAACTAAAATCAAAATTATCAAATGGGTTAAAGTCTATTTTGGCAGACGGTGGCATTATGCGTTGCTGTGATTCATGTCCTTTAATACGAACCTTTTCTACAAGTTCATCTGGCAGATTATTGAAGAAGTACGCACGCTCCTCGTCATACTGCATCGGTGCACGCTTAAATTTTTCCCAGAACTCACTTTCTTCCATCTGGAATGTTTGATGACCAGATGAGGCTAACTTGTATAAAACAACTGTACTTTCTACTTCACGCTGTTCATTGCGTTTTTGAACTACTCCACACAACAGTCCCGTGTTTGCCTCATCATCTATCTCAACAATTCTTCTAGCAACATCTTGATTACCTCTTATGGCAGAATTGCTTGTTAAACTAGACATCAAGTACAACTTATCCTTTGCTCTAGTCAAAGCAACATACAGACATCTACGCTCTTCCTCAATATCATCCTCCGTTTCAGCTTTATGAGATGGAAACATTCCTGGAGTTACACTTGCTATATAACATATCTCTGCCTCTAAACCCTTTGCTGAATGTATTGTTGAAATTACTATGCGATCATTGTCCTCTCGTTTTTCTAATACATTTGATAATTCGGCAATGGGATCTAAAATATATTCGGTAATAAATGTTGATATGCTCTCTGCTCGTTTAGCGACAATTTTTAGTGCAGCAAAATCCTTTTTCCTCGCATCCCAATTTTCATGTTTTCGAGCCATTATGCCATCTAATTCGGAAACAATTATATCAATAGCCGCATCAGGTCTTTTTTCTAATGTACATATCTTCTGTAAAAGTTCATGGACTGCGTGGTCTTTCAATTTGGCAGATTTAACAACATCTATACATTCTCTCAAAGAGGCATAGCTGAACATTTTCTCTATTATCTTAGATGCGGAAACTTCTCCTACGCCTTGCCAAAGCATCAAATATCTCATCCATGCCAACTCATCTCTGAAATTTGCAAGGATACGTAGAGCTGATACAACATCTCTAACATGAGCAGAACGCATAAGTGTGGTACCGCCAAACACAATATACGGGATCTTTTTACTTATACACGCTGCCTCAATTTTTCTCGCAGCATAAACACTGCGAGATAATATCATATGATCTCTATAGTGTTTGCCATCTGCAACATTCTTTTCAATATCATCAGTTACAAATTCAGCCTCTTCCCATTCATTATTAACAAACTGCATTATTGGTTTCTGCCCATTTCCTCTATGTGCAAATAAGTGTTTATCATATTTCAGAGGGGACTCATCCAATAACCAATTTGAAAGATCAAGAATTTCTTGCGTGGAACGATAGTTTTCCTCAAGTTTATATACTTCTGAATTGGGAACCCTTTCTACAAAAGAATGAATACTCTTGAAATCCGCCCCTCGGAAAGCGTAAATACTTTGTGCATCATCACCAACGCAGAATAAATGACAGTTGTTCATAAATGACTCAATCAACATCCATTGAAGAGGGTTAGTATCCTGCATCTCATCAATAAGGATATGGTCATATTGAGAGGATACATATTCCTGCAATTCTTTGTTCTGTTTCAAAACTGATGCGACAGCCATTAGCATATCATCATAGTCGATGTAACGACGAGAGCGCTTGAAATCAATGTACGCCTTAATCACGGGAGTAATTCTATCTCTAATTTCAGCGACTTGTACATCAATATCCTCTCCATTTGCCATAGGGAACATTTTAATTTTAATAGCAGTAGATAGGTTCTGTCTAGTATTTACAGAGAAGGAATATATGTCGGATATAGTACTCGCCTTAAGGCGATCTTTGCCTATCTTTATTTCTTTTTTATTGTATACTGTTCCTATGGCTATTTTGATTGCTGACTCTCGGTCATCTTCGTCAATACAACTATATCCCTCTAATCCAAAGGCTTTCCCATAACGCATTATAAGTTCCATGCACCAAGAATGGAATGTTGATCCTGAAACTTGTTTGGCTTCTGGGATATTTGTTCCTTCGATTTTTATACGTTCGGCTATTTCTTGTGCAGATTTCTTGGTAAACGATAAAATCTTTATTCGAGTTGGCTGTACACCAACAGAAATAAGATGTATTGCTCGGGCAATAATTGTGCGCGTTTTACCCGTACCAGCTCCCGCTAATACCAAAAGGTGTTTACCATTATATGTCGCTGCTGCTAATTGCTGCTTATTCAGTTTGCCAAAGTCCATAGCCAAAAGAAGTTTCAATTCCTTACAAAGTTAAACATAATTTCAATACAAAGAGTATAGGATCATCAATAATCCTCCTCATAATCATCGTAGTCGTATGACGAATCATAGTCGCAAATGCTATCGCACGATCTATTATCCGAGTCATTATCGAACAACTCCTCATAAATCCATGCCGCAAGCAGCCAATCCCAAAGTGACATAACAAGCCAGTTTTAATAGTTTATTTTAGTCGGCTCGTGAGAAAAATTCTCAACCGTTTCCAAGCAATTAAGGGTTACTTTGCGACAAAGTAACCCCATAGTTTTGACAACTTTTGACAATCGCCTTTTTATTTGCTAATTTTTTGCGCTATATCTCTCCGTAAAGTAGTCGTGGAACAGTAGCTGGGTGTGCGGGCGCATTAGGTCGTAGTTGCGCCAAATAGCCTCGCGGCATACGCTGTTCCATTTAGCTGGTGTGTCGAGTGTTGCGAAATCCACTGCCTCGACTTTGACATCGTCGTACTCGTCCAAGAACTCACGCGATGCGCGAGCCAATTCGTACACTTCATCGGTTGCCTGCGACCAACTTGTCGCATCTGTAGGGAATTGTGCTAATAAACTTTCAATCTTATTAAACATAACTCTGCGTATTGTGGTGTTATTGATCTCTAAAAATTGGAGCCGACCTCGTTGGAAGTCGGCTCCTGCCTGCGTGCTTATTCTCCACATCAGGCAGCGAAGACCTGGGTTGTCTTATTGTTTAGGCGCGGGTTGGATTCTTGACGAGTTCGTCCAACTCGCGCACATCCTTTTGAATGTTGGCGATTCGCTCGGCAAAGTCGAAGAGCGTGTTGTGCATCTTGTCGAGCAGCTCGGTGTTTGCGTGGAGCTTACCGATGCCGATGTAGAAATCTGCCATCGTATAGCCGCGCTCCTCTGGGAGCAGGTCGTGGTTTCCGCAAGTACCTACATTGATCTGGAAGCGTTCGCCACCGAGCCAACACCTCTTTTCGTAGTAGATTG
>CAYRPL010000144.1:0-4427 GCA_964426045.1 uncultured Alistipes sp.
CCGCCCGGCGGAGTTCCGCGGCTGGCGAGTGCCCGACGTACTGCTCTCGGGCAACTTCGCCGAGATTGCCAAGTGGCAGGAGGAGCAGGCCTATGAACGTACAGAAAAACTTAGACCAGACCTTCTCGATTCACAATTCACAATTCACAATTCACAATTGGAGGATTCTGCAAAAAATTCGAGTAAATGAAAGATGGGAATGTAATTGTCGACAAAAGTTTTTCTTTTGCCATTTGTATAGTAAAATTGTATCAATATATCCAACAAGAGAAGCGGGATTATATTCTTTGTAAGCAACTTTTGAGGTCTGGAACAAGCGTTGGAGCGAATGTAAAAGAGGCCATTCGAGCGCAAAGCAGAGGTGATTTTATCGCGAAGATGAATATTGCACTTAAAGAGATTTCGGAATGTGAATATTGGCTTGAACTGCTATATAAAACTGATTACATCAGCTCTCGCGAGTTTGAAAGCATCTACCAGGACAGCAAGGCCATAACCAAACTATTGATGAGTATCGTAAAAACAACGAAGGAGAATTCTAAACGACAATTTTCAAAACGCTATATGGTTGTATATTGCTATGCGTCAGCCTATACCCATAATTGTGAATTGTGAATTGTGAATTGTGAATTAAAATGAAATACTTTATCATTTCCGGTGAGCCTTCGGGTGATCTGCACGGAAGCAAGTTGATTAACGGGTTGAAGGCCGAGGATGCGGGGGCGGAGTTTCGCTTCTGCGGAGGCGATTTGATGGCTGAGGCCGCAGGTCGCGAGGGGCTGCTGTTGCACTACAAAGAGATGTCCTTCTTCGGTTTTATGACCGTGCTGAGGAACCTGAAGACCATCTTCGGACAGATCGATGCGGTGAAGAGTGCCATTGCGGAGTTTCGGCCCGATGTGGTGATTCTGATTGACTATCCGTCGTTCAACATGCGCATTGCCAAGTGGTGCAAGGCGCAGGGAATCAAGGTTTTCTATTATATCGCACCCAAAGTCTGGGCCTGGAAGGAGTGGCGCGTAAAGAGCATCCGTAAGTATGTGGACCGGCTCTTTACCATCTTCCCCTTCGAGAGCGAATATTTCCGTGGAAAGGGTATCGAGCCCATCTTCTGTGGCAATCCGCTGGTGGATGATATTGTCGAGCGTCGCACGACTCTTCCCACGCGTGAGGAGTTTTTGAAAGAGAACAACCTCGATGAGCGACCGCTCGTGGCCCTTTTGGCGGGCAGCCGTGTTTCGGAGATTCGGGCCAACCTCCCCGATATGGTGGCACTGGCACGCGAATTTCCGCACTATCAATTTGTCGTAACGGCTGTGCCCTGGATTGACAAGAGCCTCTATGAGAGCTGTTTGGCAGGTTCTGATGTGCGCTACCTCTCGGGCAAGACCCAGCAGACGCTGGCGATGAGCGAGGCGGCGGTCGTAACCTCCGGAACGGCAACTTTGGAGACCGCCCTGATGGGGATTCCCGAGATGGTGCTCTACAAGATTCCGAAACTCTACGAGGTGCTGCGTCCCTATGTCTTGCGAATCCCCTTTGTGTCGCTCGTAAATATCAATATGGGACGCGAAGTGGTGCGTGAGTTGGTCTGCGCGAAGCTCGATATCGAAGTGGCCAAAGAGGAGCTGCGCTCGATTCTTCCGGGGGGTGCAAAGCGTAGAAAGATGGAGGCCGATTTCGAGGAGCTGCAGCGCCTGATTGGCGACAAGGGGGCGAGCCGACGCTTCGCCCAAGCGATGGTTGGGGAGATTCAAAATGCAAAATGCAAAATGCAAAATTGAATACCAATATGATCGGATATTTACATATTGTCGAGTTGTTGGCCATGGTGCTCTATGGCGGACTGTTTCTCGGGTTGGCAGCCTTGGTGCGCAAGTATCCCGAGACGATTGCGGGCATCAGCTCAATGCCGAAGGCCGAGCGTGAGATATTAAACCTTCCGAAGATTGGAGTCTTTGTGTCCAAGTGGCTCAACGTCTCGGCCGTAGTGGTCTTTCTGGGGATGTGGATTCCGAAGTCCGAGTTGCGGGTGCAGGTGATAGCCTGGGTTCCCGTCTTTCTGCTGCTTGTCGCCTCGGCCTACCTGGTCAAGTACAAGAAAACCCGCTTCAGCAAGGAGCCGAAAGAGGAGTAAAGAGATGAAAATCATCTGCATAGGGCGTAACTACGCCGACCATGTCAAGGAGTTGCACAAGCAGGTGGCCGATAGTGGCCAAATGCTCCAGGAGCCGCTCTTCTTTCTGAAGCCCGATACGGCGATGCTACGCAACAACGACCCCTTCTATATTCCCCCCTTTTCAAAGGAGGTACACTACGAGTGCGAACTCATTGTCAGGATTAACCGCGTGGGTCGCTGCATCGAGGAGCGTTTTGCCCACCGCTACTACGACGAGGTGGGCTTAGGTATCGACTTCACGGCCCGCGACCTGCAACGTCGATGCATCGCCCAGGGACTTCCCTGGGAGCAGGCTAAGGCTTTCGATTATTCGGCAGCCATCTCACCGACCTTTCTGCCGCTGAAGGAGTTGGGTGGCGATGTCCAGAGGCTGAATTTTGAGCTCTCGATTGATGGCGAAGTGCGCCAGCGAGGTTTTACCGGCGATATGCTCTTTTCGGTCAATCGTCTGATTGCCCACGTCTCGAAGTTTGTCACCCTGCGTATGGGCGATCTTTTGTACACGGGTACTCCCGTCGGTGTCGGCCCCGTAGCCCGTGGTCAGAACCTGAAAGGTACGCTCGAGGGCCACCTGTTGTTGGACTTTGATATCCGCTAAACCCATATAGAGATGTTATTGCACGAAAAAATAGCTTCTTACCGTCTGTTGTTAGCCTCGCAGTCGCCCCGCCGCCGAGAGCTGCTCTCGGGAACGGGTCTGAAGTACGAAATGGCCCCGAAATTTGAGGTCGAGGAGCGTTTCCCCTCGGATATGGCGGCCGACGAGGTTCCGCTCTACCTCTCGCGTCTGAAGAGCGAGGGTTACCCCTACCCCCTGGCCGAGCGGGATATCCTCCTGACGGCCGATACGGTGGTGATTGCCCGCGAAGAGATTCTCGGGAAGCCTCACAGCCGCGAGGAGGCCCTTGAGATGCTTGCCCGGCTCTCGGGGTGCGGCCATCGCGTGGTGACGGGTGTTACGCTGCGCTCACAGAGCCGTACGCTAAGTTTCGCCAGCTCTTCGGAGGTCTTTTTCCGCACAATCACCCCCGAGGAGGCGGCCTACTACGTCGATACCTACCGCCCCTACGACAAGGCGGGCTCCTATGGGATTCAGGAGTGGATTGGCTATGTGGCCATCGAGCGCATCGAGGGTTCGTTCTACAACGTGATGGGCCTGCCGATTCAGCGGGTCTGGGTCGAGTTGGAGAAATTTTTGGCTGCGATGCCTTAATTTGGCCGAGTAAAAGGCTATCTTTACGCCCCCAAAATGAAACAAATGGAAGAGTCACCTATACTGAAAGGATTGAACCCCGCCCAACGAGAGGCGGTGATTAACTACCACGACCCCTCGCTCATCATTGCCGGAGCAGGCTCGGGCAAGACCCGTGTTTTGACCTCGCGCATCGCCTATATGATTGAGCAGGGTATCGACCCCCGAAGCATCTTAGCCCTGACCTTTACCAACAAGGCGGCCGAGCAGATGCGTGAACGTATTGCCCAGATGCTTCCCGATGGCCGTGCCCGCTGGATTCGCATGGGTACCTTTCACTCCGTATTTTCACGCATGCTGCGTGAGAATGCCGATCGCATCGGCTACCCCGACAGCTATACGATTTACGAGCCTTCTGATTGCAAAAACCTGATTAAGAGCCTCTTGAAGGAGCTGAACCTGCCCGAGGAGAAGTATAAACCCAACGGGGTGCTCTCGCGCATCTCCTATGCCAAGAACTGCCTGGTAACCCCGGGGGCCTACTTGGCCAACTCGGTCTACGCCGCCGAGGATCGACAGCGCCAGCAACCCGAGTTCGGAAACCTCTACAACCTCTACTGCCAGCGCTGCAAACGCAACGGAGCGATGGATTTCGACGACCTGCTTTTGCAGACCAACATCCTCTTTCGGGACTGCCCCGATGTGCTGGCCCGCTACCAGGAGCAGTTTCAGTATATCCTGGTGGATGAGTATCAGGATACGAACTATGCGCAGTACATCATCATTCGTCGTCTCTCGCAGCAGCACGGACGAGTCTGTGTGGTGGGTGACGATGCGCAGTCCATCTACTCGTTCCGTGGGGCCAAAATCGAGAATATCCTCTCGTTTAGAAACGACTACCCCGCAGCCAAGACCTTTAAGTTGGAGCAGAACTACCGCTCGACCCGCACGATTGTCGAGGCGGCCAACTCGGTGATTCAGCACAACGCCAAGCGTATGGAGAAGCGCTGCTTCTCCGAGGGGGCCGAGGGCGAGAAGATTCGCATCCTGAAGGCC
>CAYRPL010000145.1:0-326 GCA_964426045.1 uncultured Alistipes sp.
GCGTGCTGCAAATTGATGCTTAACAAAATATTTGAATAATTTTCAAACAGCTTCTCAAGATTTACAAAATTTTCTTCTCCTCCACCCCGGCAACTCCCAGTCATTCTCAGTCATTCCCAGTTTGGAGGGGGGGGGCAAAAAATCGTCTCCGATTTTGGGTTCCGAGTTCCCTTTTTGTGCCAAAATAAGGCAAATATTCAACCATATTTCTCCTATAGCGAAAAAAGTGTGATAAATATGGTAGAAATCAGAAAATTATATCTACCTTTGTCAGAAATTGGGTGGCGCGAAATCCAAGGCTGTTGCAGCAATTAGCAATTACTCTC
>CAYRPL010000145.1:426-4411 GCA_964426045.1 uncultured Alistipes sp.
AGTCATCCCGAGGAGGGCAGCAGCCCGACGTGGGGATCTTTGCGAAGCAATTAAAACAGATTGCCACGGCTTCTGATGAAGCCTCGCAATGACTGAAAGGAGAGGAGCAATTACCTCAGTCATCCCGAGGAGGGCAGCAGCCCGACGTGGGGATCTTTGCGAAGCAATTAAATCAGATTGCCACGGCTTCTGATGAAGCCTCGCAATGACTGAAAGGAGAGGATAAAGGAGAGCTAAAAACAACTAATTATAAACTTTTAAAAAACAAAACTATGAAAATCAACAACATGTGGGGGGGGGAATATACAGCACCTGCCCTCGAGGAGCTCAACGTAATGGTTGAGAATGGCTTTGCCGCTTCGCTGACCGAGTATAGTGACACGGCCGGTACTGAGGGCTATAGCGTCTTTAGCAATGGTGAGGATTATTAACAGCTAAAACAACGAGAAAAATGAAGAATCTGTTTAAAAGTATGATGCTCGTTGCAGTAGCTGCAATGGGTTTCACCGCCTGCTCGAACGAGGCTGTCGAGGAGGTAAATCCCGAAGTTCAGACCATTACCCGCGAGCTGATTGTTTCGTCCGAGAAGCCCGCTTTGGAGGGTGATACTCGTACCGAGTTCAACGGTGAGACCGTTGTTTGGTCGACCGGAGATGCTATCCGCATGGTTTACCACAGTGAGAACGGCTGGGGTGGGAAGTTCTACGCTTCCAAGAATGCAGTTATCGAGGGTAACAAAGCATCTTTTGCTGTGAATACCGCATTTGAGGCAAATGATGGCGGTAACTATCAATTCTATGCCGGCTATCCCTCTACGCAGTGGAACGGAGCTTCGACCACCTATTCGAAAGAGGGCACCGTTGCCGTTAAGATTCCTACGGAGCAGACTATGCCTTCGGCCAACACTTTCAATTCAAAGGGTGACCTGCTGATTGGTAAGTCGGTAACCACCTATGCAGAGATTCCTGCTTCCGGAGAGTCGATGAACTTCAACTACACCCGCCTGGTTGCCCATGGTTGCGTAACGCTGAAGGACTTGGCCGCTGTAGAGGGCGAAAAGGTTTTGAATGTTACGTTCACGGCTCCTGCTGATGTTTATCTTACCGGTTCGAGCACGGCCGACTTCGAGGCCCAGGCTCTGACGGAGGCTTTCGACAACAACACCGTAACCGTAACTCTGCCTGAGAATACGGCTGCCACTGAGAATGTAGTAGTTTGGTTCTGCTCGGCTCCTGCCACTATCGCTTCGGGTGCTGACCTGACTGTAGAGGTTGAGACTGATTTGGCTACCTATACCCGCACCATTACGGCTCGCGAGGGTGGTATCCAGTTCCTGCAGAACCGTTACAATACCCTGGGCATCAATATGGCCTCGGCTGAGAAGGTTGTCAAGCCGGTTGACACAAACGATTACTCCGGTGACTACTATATCTTGGCAAAGAGAAGCTCCGGCAACTTCTGGGCTGCAACCTCCAATCTTGGCACTGCCAGCCCCAAGAGATATCAGGCTGTTGATACCGGTAGCGAGGATATTAACAGTGTTGATTTGACCGAAGCTACGGTTTGGACGATCGAAGCAACAACTGGAGGCTATTATCTCAAAGCCGGTAATCAGTACGCTTATTGGACTTCAGGTAACAGCGGAAACCTTAGCGATACGGCTGATGAGGTATTTACCATTGATGCAAATGATGATGGCACCTACACCATTCACTGGGCGGCTTCTGATGCTGAGCGTTATTTTGCCCTTAATAGTAGCAACGGCAACAACTTCTTTGCTTTCTACAAGACCGGACAGAAGCAAGACCTCTACCTTGTTTCCGCAGTACCCGATACCCGCACGAAGCTTGCTACTCCCGAGGTTACTGCAACTGCTGAGGGTAAGAATGTAACCGTAAGCTGGAATGCAGTTGAGAATGCCGACAGCTATACGCTGACCTATGGTGATCAGACCATTGAGAATGCAACCTCTCCTTATACGTTTGAGGGCGAGTACAGCACCACCTATGATTTCAGCGTTGTAGCAGTTCCTACGGATAGCGAGAACTACAAGAACTCGGCAGCCGGTACGGCAAGCGTTACCACCGAGGCAGATCCCAATGCTGAGGTTCCTTCGGAGGTAAGTGTAACCTTTGATTTTAGCAATCCTGCTAAATATGGGTTCACTGAACCATCCACAGGTGGTTCTACTGATATTAATACTGGCTCTTTGACTGAAGGTTCAATCACACTCACTGCTACTGATGGTGGCACTGCAACTCGTTTTTGGAATTCTTCCGGCAATATTGATTTGCGTGTTTACAAGGATGGTGGATCGCTTACATTTACAGCAGAAGATGGTAAAACTATCACTAAAATTGAATTTTCAGGAACGGTAGAAGTCAATGAGCTTACTGATACAACAACTTGGACTGGAACTGCTAACAGTGTAAAATTCACTGCGAGTGGTACTAACAAGATTTCCAAAGTTGTAGTAACCTACAATTGATCATCTGGTAGCGGATCGGGAGGGGATGTGACCCCTCCCGCCGCAGACCCTACCCCGGGATTAACCAATTTGACCGCTTCCGTAAGTGGTGTATTAGGTTGGGCGGGGTGTGTAATCAGTGAACCTGCCTACGTCGTTGACGGGCAGGTTTATTTTACCTTCACCCCCACTACCGGCGAGCCCATAACGGGCATCTACGACTGCTCGGGCGGTTCGACCTATGCCGAGGTGAGCAATATTGAGTTGCAGGCAGGAACGACCTACACGGTACACGCCTCGTGCACGGCCACGAACGGCACCTATGTACTCAGCGACAGCAGTGCAACCATCACCACCGAGGCGGCGATAAAGCCCGCACTCGGAGCGGCGTGGTTGGAGATACCTGCCGAGATGAATGGCACGGAGGCTGTGATGACAAGCGATTCGACATCGAACCTCTTTACGCACACCTACTCCTACGACAGCAACCACAGCTACACCGTATGCTACGACACCAGTTCGATGACCACCTACTGGGTGGCCTATCCTCTCGGTAGTGAGCACACAGTAGAGAAGAGCGGATATCGCACGAATGATTGGTCGTATGTAAGCGAGATTTCGACGAACTGTCAGGCGAATATTATCTCAGCATCGTACAAGAGTAGTGCTTCAGGTGGTACGAACAACTATGACAGAGGGCACCTCCTGCCTTCGGCCGCAAGAAACAAATCGGAGGCTATGAACGACCAAACGTTCTATACCGTGAATATTGCCCCTCAGAATGCAACATTCAACCAGCAGACTTGGAACAATATGGAGACCGATTTGAGAACGTTGGCCCAAAATGGTGATTATCTCTACGTGGTAACAGGCACAGTCTGTCCGCAGCTCAACGACGGAAACGGCTCGTTTACCCCCGAGAAGACCTATGACAACAGCGGAAAAGAGATTCCCGTGCCCCGCTACTTCTACACCGTAGCGCTGAAGGTAAACAACGAGAGCAACCCAACATCGGCCTCGACCATCGGATTCTGGTGTACCAATCAGGCACACAACGACAGCTTCATCAACTATGCCGTATCGGTCGATCAAATCGAGCAGTGGACCGGCTTGAACTTCTTTGTGAACCTCCCCGACACCATCGAGGAGAGTGCCGAGGGCAACAGCAGTTGGACCACGTTCCAGAGTTTTTAATAACTTCTCAGTCATCCCGAGGAAGCGTAGCGACCGTGGGGATCTTTGCGAAGCAATTAAAAACAGATTGCCACGCACCTAGAGGTGCTCGCAATGACTGATGAGAACAAAAAAATCCGCAAGTTTGCGGATTTTTTTTGTTAATGAGCAATGAGCAATGAGTAATTACTCTCAGTCATCCCGAGGAAGCGTAGCGACCGTGGGGATCTTTGCGAAGCAATTAAAAACAGATTGCCACGCACCTAAAGGTGCTCGCAATGACTGAATAGAACAAGAGCCTGTCTAACAAGTTTTTTGTTAGATGGGCTTTTTTTATATTTGTGA
>CAYRPL010000146.1:0-4398 GCA_964426045.1 uncultured Alistipes sp.
GCCGAGGGCAGAGCTAAGCTTGCTTGAGCTATGCCGAGGCGCGAAGGTGGAAAAGACGCTGAAAGCGGATTAATTATAAAATTCCGCCCGGGCTCTTTTCAGAACCCGAGCGGCGGGAAAATGCAGTTAAACGAGGCATCATTGAAGCTGTTTCAAATTTATTTACTTTATTCTTTTATACTGTTTACGACTCTTTTTTCGCATGATTCTCGTTACATAGGAGCCCCTATGCGCCTCGAATCACTCGATAAAATAGCCACAAAACAGCTATAAAATAACTTCGCAAACAAATTCAAACAGCTTCTACAATTTCCCAAACTATTCGCTAAAATCGTAGCCCACAATCGCATCGGCATAGACATTCCAGCCATAAGCTGTTTTATACGCATCGAGCGAAGCATTTGGCACATAAATCTTGCGGTCTGAGGCATTTTTATCAAACATTGTTTCCCATCCTGCAGGTGGCGTGGTAGGCTTGCAGTAGACAGCCGTCAGATTAGTACAATTACTATATGCATTCTTTCCAATTGAATACAATCCATTACCAATACTTACGCTGGTCAGACCGCTGCATTCATAGAATGCTTGATTCCCAATTGAAATAACATTGTCAGGAATGGTTATATTTATCAGCCCTGTACAACCATAGAATGCCGATTCTCCAATTATAGTCACCCCATTACCAATGGTTACATTTGTCAGTCCGGTGCTTTTATAAAATGCACCTGTTCCAATCTTTGTTACATTATCGGGAATGATAATGCTCGTTAAACCAGTACAAAATCCGAATGCATACTCTCCAATTGAAGAAGTGCCTTTACCAATGCTTACACTTGTCAGGCCTTTACAACTATGAAATGCGGTTTTCCCAATCTCTGTCACGCTGTCCGGAATAGTTACACTTGTCAGGCCGGAGCAAGTACTAAACGCCCTCTCTCCAATCGAAATTACGCTATCTGGAATGGTTACACTCGTCAGGCTGGTGCATCTATAGAATGTATAACTCTTTATCTCGGTAACATCTGATGGGATGGTTAAATCGGTCTGCAATTCCCCATTCAGGTAGAGATTTTTGGCATAATAAAGAGGATTTGACACATAATCCTCAAATGCAATTTTACACCACGCTGCAACGTCTGAGATGTAAACAGCATTCATATTTGAACAATCTAGGAATGCTTCATATCCAATCGAAGTTACTCCACTACCAATGGTTACACTTGCCAGACTGGTGCAATCTACAAAAGCCCACTTCCCAATGGAAGTTGTACCATTGCCAATGATTACATTTGTTAATCCCGAGCAATTTCGGAATGCCTCCGCTCCAATTGAAGTCGTACCATTGCCAATGGTCACATTTGCCAGCCTGGAGCAACCTTTGAATGTGGAATTCCCAATCGAAGTCACGTTATCGGGAATGATTACACTCGATAGGCCATCGCATCCGGAGAATGCACTATTACCAATAGAAGTTACGCTATCGGGAATGGTTATACTCCTTAAGTTTATGCGATTTATGAATGCACTGGATCCAATTGAAGTTACTTTACCATCAAATAGAATTACACCTTGACCATCAGTATAAGTATTAGATATAATTTTACTGCCGAAACCATTTGAAGAATATGGTTCTATAATCTGACCATCCAATGAAGTATAATAAATTTTAGTTGACTCAGGGTCTATATCCTCTTTATCCTTTTCTCCTGGCTTTAGCCCTATTTCCATTAGCCAAACCGTTAAGGCTTTTTTATCAAAGTAGATGTCGTAGGTACCGGTGGCGGGAACTAAAATATTCTGACTTCCAGCACCATTTACTACGTTTAGCGAACCATTTACGGCTATCTCGGTTATAAATGAGGGCCCCCAGTTGTAGTTGTCATCCCATACGCCTGCTTTACGAATCTTAAAGCCCTTACCTGCCTCCATAGCCACGTTGTAAGCTACATAAAAGTCATCTTCAAATGTCATAATGTTGTCCAATGTCCAACCTGTGTGATCTCCTACAACACCCAGTGTTACTTTCGTGCCGTCCGAGGGCTGATCGGGAATAACAGGTGTTTCTGCTTTGGGGGCATCAGCACCAGCCGTCATTAGCCAGACTTTCAGGCCGGCATAGTCGAAGTATACATCATAGGTGCCTGAAGCTGGAATCAGAATGTTCTGACTGGCTGAGCCGCAGACAACATTTACAGAATCGCCTACAGCAATTTCCGTATCAGCTATAGGACCCCAATTGTAGTTATCATCCCATATGCCGGCTTTGCGAACTTTGAACTCCTTTCCGGCCTCTAAAGCTATATTTTTAGCAACATAGAGGGTTCCATCCCACCTCATTACAGAGTCCGAAGACCAATCGGTATGGTGACCAACTACACCCAACTCAACATTTAAAGGAGCAAGAGTGGCAGAGGATTCTATATCGGTAGTCATCTCCAACTTTTGGCTCAATACCTTTACACCCTCCTTTTCTGCGGCTGCATAAATTGTATAGGTGGTTGCAGGGTCGAGGTGCTCAACTATTACTGATACCTCCTTGTTGGTTTCAATGTAGTTATTTGAGCTAAGCACTTTTTCTGCCGTTACGCTACCGTGGCTAATAACTTCTGAAGGAGAAAGAATAACCCAGGTTGCCTTATCAGTATTGGTCGTTGCGACAGTAAACGTAAGAGTTGAAGAAGTGTATTTATTCGGTTTGAGAGTTACTGCTGTTGCTTGGGAAGTACTCATTTCAATAGGTTCGCTCAAAACCATTGCGTGCTGATTCAGAGCGGCAGCATAAATTAAATAAGTGGTCTCAGGAGTAAGCGCATCGGCTGTAATCTCAATGGTTCTGTTTGGCTCTATTTTGTTCTCATTGCCAAGTACCTTCTCTGCTGTAATCTCACCATGAATCGTTTGCTCCAATTCAGAGAAAATCAGCCAATTGACTTGCTCTGCATTGCCTGATGTAACCTCAAAGGTCAGGGAGGTTGCTGTTGCTGAAATTGGTTTGGCCTCTACTGTGGGTTTAATTTTGGGGGCTTCCTTTTCCTCAATGCAAATCTCTAACATTTCCTGCGAATAACTTGTGGTCAGTGTTGCTCCATTGCCTAAAACGTCGCTATTGGCAAAAGCTCGCAAATAGTAGGTAACACCGGCTTTCATGTCGGACAACGCAGCTGTAAAAGAACCGTCATCGTTTAGCGTGGTTGACATCATTTCATCATAGGTAGTTGGGTATTCGTTAGTACTCCAACAGAAACCAACATCATAAATTTCGCTACCTCCCGTATCACTAATACGAGCAGAGAAGGTTGCAGTAGATGCATCAATCAACTTTAAATCGCTAAATAATACCCCCGAGCGTTGCGGGGTGGTGAAGGTCTTCAGGGTCGAGGTCATCTCCTCCAAACCATTAGTGGCGTAGGCAACGTAGAAGTAGGTGCCGTTAATCTCCAAATCGGTAATCTGGGTTGAGAAGTTTGCAAGGCCCTCTTCGCTATAAAAGCGGTAGACATCCGTGTCGGCGGAAGTGAAGTCGGAGGTGGAGCTGATCTTAAAGCCATATTCTGTAATCTTGGCATTTGCCGGAGCCAGGATGCGGCCGGTCAGCACGGCCGAGGTACGCATCAGATCGGTAGCCTCATCGACAAAGACTTCAGGGGCGTTGTTAATCGCTTCGGGGTCTTCGTTGCAGGCCGTCAGTCCGCACAGAGCCACAATAGCGAGCAGACAGAGAGTAGAAAATTTTTTCATATTTATAAATTTAATAATGTTTTGTTCGGGCTTAATAAATTGTCGAAGCGGTAAAAAGGCGCTGATTCTCAGGTGGTCATAAAGAAAAGTGTGGAGTCGGTCGTTTATCTGATAGAAGGTTCTGACAAAACCCAAGCAAAAATAAACGATTAGCAATGCCCCACACCTGCGATATGCAAGGTGGTACAATGCACCACTTATACATACACAAGATGAGCGCTGTTCGTTCTCCTTTTGCTTGTTGAAAACTGTCAGATTTTCTATCAAGGACGAGCGAAAGACACTTTCCGAATGGCCGAAGCGATTTTTACGCTGCGACGCAACAAATGTAGAAAAAATTTCCCGAACAAACAAGCGCCCAAAGGAGGCATTGCCCAAAAGGTGAAGATAACAAATTTCAGGCCGGCCCTGTGCAGGGTAGCGCTCGATCGAGCTCAAAAGGGCTTTGAGAGCCGATTCAGAGGCTATAAATGCCTTTGGATCGATGTGTGTGATTTCCCAATTTTAGAACCCGAGGAGAGATTTTTAGCAGGAGATTTGGCAGATACGATTTTTTTTTCTACTTTTGCACCACCAAATCGGATACGTCCGGCAGATTTGGCGTTGATCTCGTAGCTCAGCCGGTAGAGCACAACACTTTTAATGTTGGGGTCCTGGGTT
>CAYRPL010000147.1:0-4397 GCA_964426045.1 uncultured Alistipes sp.
CAGACCTTATCTCTCATTTGGGTCCGCAAATATACACACTTTTTTTTCAATCTGCAAAAAATTGAGCAAAAAAGTTCAAAAAGTTCAAAAATTCACCCCCTTAAGGGAATTATCCGAGCCCGAAAACCCGAACATAACCTACAAAAGACAGGCTAAACAGCCCTACCAAACCCACAGCACGCAAGAAATATTGCCAAATTATCAAAATAAAGCAATATTTTATTTGATTTATTTAAATTTTATAGTACTTTTGTTACCGCAAACAGATTCTTAATAAAATTAAATATTGGTATATGGTACAAAACGAAAAGTCGGCGAGGGCCGAAGAGGCGACATTTCCGTTTCGGCCGATTGACCCCGAACTCATGGAGCCCGGGGAGCTCTATCTCTTTATTCGTTGCAAGGGGGCAGGGGCGCCCAAAGAGCTGCTTTGGGGAATCTTTGCCCGCACGGAGAAGCAGGGTGAACTCCTTTTAGAGAGCGCCTCGCATGATTTGCGCCACTTTGTCTGCTGGCAGCTCAAGCCCGCAGGTTTTGACCACTTTCGCACATCCACCCGCAGTGAGCTGCGCGACTACTTCTACAACCTGGCGCTCAGAGAGCTCTCCACACTCCTCGAAGCCGTCAGCTCCAGGTGATGTTGAGCGTATAGTTATCACCGCCCCACGTCACCCCGTCGTGATCCTCGTAGCCATCAATCTCGGAGCACAGGGTGAGGGTCTGCCCGCGATAGAGTGCCACTTCACCCTCATAACGCTTCAGCAGGATACGCTCCGCTGCGATATCGACAATCTCCAGATCGCCGAAGCCCGGCAGGTCACTCACTCTGCCCACACAGAGGGGGATTTGCCCCATCTTACACTCCGAACTCTCATGCCCTCCGATATCCCACGAAGAGCACCAGAGCCTATAATTCAGATATTCGGTTCTGTTTTTTACCCCATCCATATCTCCATCCACTGAAAAAAATCAGCCTCCTCTACCCTACTTTCGACCATCGAAGTAGTAGGGTGCACACTGCCAGCCGCAAGCCTCGTAGAACTTGCGCATACGCACCATCTTGGCACGGATGGTCGTCTCATCACGTCGATCCTCGGCCCACTGCACCTCCGAAAGGGCACCGAGACGTGGCAACAACATCTTCTCGATTGCATCCATCGAGGTCAGGTACTCGGTCCACATATTACACTGCACACCCAGGATATAGCGCTCGGCTTCGTCGCTCATTCCGGCGAAGGGCTGCCAGGCATAGACCCGCTCAAAGGAGTTGTGGCCGCCAATCTGCAACCCCTCACCCTCCTGGCTCTCGGTCTGGTAGAAGTTCAGGTAGCAGGGCTCCATGGGGGTCATCACGGCATAGTTTCCATGCTCGGCTGCATAGATACCGCCCTCGGTGCCACGCCACGACATCACGGCGGCCGTCTGCGTCACGCCACCCTCCAGAATCTCATCCCAGCCGATGATGCGGCGACCCTTGGCGTTCAGGAATCGCTCGACGCGGGCCACCAAGTAGCCCTGCAGCTGCTCTTCGGTAGTCAAGCCCTCGGCCTTCATGCGGGCCTGGCAGTGTTCGCACTCCTTCCAGCGCTCCTTGGGGCACTCGTCTCCGCCGATGTGAATCAGCTCCGAGGGAAAGAGCTCGACCACCTCCGCAAGCACACGCTCCAGGAACTCATAGGTCGTCTCCTTGCCTCCGCACATCACCTCGGGTGTTACGCCCCAATTGCCCCACACCTCGACCTGCTGTTCGTGGCAACCCAACCAGGGCAGGGCATGCAGAGCGGCCTGAGCATGACCCGGCATCTCAATCTCGGGGATGATGGTGATGTAGCGCTTGGCGGCATACTCGACCACCTCGCGAATCTCCTCCTGCGTGTAGAAACCTCCGTGAGGGATTCCGTCGTAGCCCTCGGGGCGGTGGCAGTGACCTACAAGGGTCTCCTTGCGCATCGAGCTGCGCAAAGTAAGTTCGGGATAGGCCTTAATCTCAATGCGCCACCCCTGGTCGTCGGTCAGGTGCCAATGCAGGCGGTTGAGTTTATGGGCCGCCAGAATGTCGATGTAGTTCTTAACATCCTCTACCGAGAAGAAGTGGCGCACCACGTCAAGGTGGGCACCTCGATAGGCGAAGGTCGGATGGTCGGTAATGCGCCCATAGGGAATCTTCCCCTCATAGGTCACAGCCAGCTGACGCAGACTCTGCAATCCGTAGTAGAGGCCCGCCTCGGAACCTCCCACAATCGAGACTCCTGTAGCCGAGACCTCCATGCGGTAGCCCTCGGTCGGGAGGGTTGCATCGAGCGAAAGGCTCACACCCTCGCCCTCGGAGGCTATCTGCAGGGGCTGCTTAAGCCCTAGGTGGTGCATCATATCCTCGGCAAATCGCTCGGCGGGATTTCTATTTTCATCGGCTGCCACAATGCGTGTTTGGGGTGTCAGGAGGTAATCCCCCTCGGCTTCGAGTTCTGCCGACACCGGCTGGGGCACCAGCTCTAAATTTCGTACCTTGGGCTCAGCATAGCCCGACAGCATCACCATCGCCAGCAGGGCCCATCCAAATAATCGCTTCATACTATAAAAGGTTGGTTTCAAGACAAAGGTAACGAAAAAATCGCAAAATGCCGCATATTTCTTGGAAACTGTTTGAATTTTATTTCGAGCTTATTTGAGAACTATTTTCGAGTAGCTGTTCATTTCGAAGATGCAGGTAATAGCGGGCTATTTTCAAATCTTCGGAGTGGACAGATGCCGAATAGAGCTTCAAAGAGGCCGAAACTAATTTTCTGAGTAACGGCCTAACATATTTAATAAAATTCAAAACAGTTTCTTAACTTTGTTGCATGAATAAGGGCGAGCATATAACAGATATCCGCGAGCGGGTCGGGCGGGCCACCGAAATTTCGGAGTTTCAGCGGCGTGTCTACCTCGAGTTGCAGAAGGTGCCGCGCGGCACAACCATCACCTATGGCGAGCTGGCCCGACGCATCGGATGCCGCAGTGCGCAGGCGGTTGGCCAGGCCCTGCGTCGAAACCCCTTTGCCCCCGAGGTGCCGTGCCATCGTGTGGTGGCAGCCGACGGCTCGGCAGGCGGCTACTTTGGCGAGCGGGAGGGTGAACGGGTGCGGCAGAAACTCGCCCTGCTGAATATGGAGAAAGGGCTGTCCGACTAATGCCGTGACAGCCCTTTCCAAGTCTTAATCAACAGTGTTTAGAACATCACACCCACACCCACATTGATTTCGGTGTGCTTGAAAGAGTTGGTCTGAACACCTGCCGATACCGAAACCACACCAAAGCGTACCATGGCGCCAATCTCGGCCTCGACACCCTTGTAGGTAGCATCCTCATACTCCACCAGCGAGCCATCGAGACGCTCCCAGGCCAGCACACGCTGTCCGTAACCGACACCTGCATAGAGGTAGAGGGGCTTGATGATGCGCTGCACATAACCGGCGGTAATGGCCCAACGCTTCACCTCGCTCTTACCGGTATACCAGGGCATCTTGCCGTCAATCAGACCCTCGGTATCACATACGGCGTCGGTCGAGAAGAAGTTAAAATCGGACTTCACACGCAGGAAGGCTCCCGACTTCTTCACAAAGCCCACCATCAGACCGTAGGCACCATTAAAGCCATCCTTCGACTTCAAAGGAATCGAAATCTGGGGCATAATAATTGCGCGAATCTTATCCTTGTTGGGGTCGACAAGTACAAGATCATAGGTAGCCTGCGACTCAATCTTGGTGATTCCTCCCACATTGATTGAGCTGTCCAACTCGGCAAATTTAATGTTCATCGGCACATAGCCCTCAACGCTAATCTTGAGGTAGCGGCTATTCTTGGCCAGATACACATTGTAACAACCCGTGTGAGCATCTTTTTTTACGGTACCATTCTCATCAAAAAGAATATCTCCCTCAAAAGTCACATTATCCGAGGCTACCGCTACACGAACCACACCGGCTACATTGTTATTATTGTCATAACGCTTGTGAGTCGCAGCATCAGTCGCCAAGGCATTCTGTTCAAACTTCGTAACAACCAATTCTTGGGCCTCGGCCATGCCGGCACCAAGCAGCATAAAGCAGATAAAGAGTAAAAATTTTTTCATATTTCCGTTTTTTGTTTTTGCGTCGTTTGCGAATTTGACGCAAAGTTAATCATTTTTTGCTATCCGCCAAACTTTTTTAATGGGGATTTTTTAGGTTTTTAGCTTTCAGCTTTTCAATGAGCAATTAGGAATTAGGAATTAGGAATTAGGAATTTCCTTATAACCCCTAATGCCCCTAATGCCCTTAATGCCCTTAATGCCCTTAAAAAATAATTGTGAATTGTGAATTGTTCTCAGTCATCCCGAGGGAGCGAAGCGACCGTGGGGATCTTTGCGAAGCAATAAA
>CAYRPL010000148.1:0-4372 GCA_964426045.1 uncultured Alistipes sp.
TAGGCTCAAACAAAAAAAGACCTGCCTAACATTTTTTAATTGTTAGACAGGCTCTCGTTTATAGTTAGAGTATAACGCAGAAATCACCTCGTTAGACAACTTCATCCACATATCCATTCATCACCGCATAGATAGTCAGCGCCGAGAGAGAACGAATACCCAACTTGCGGCTCAGGTTGCGACGGTGCGAGATGACGGTCGTAAGGCTCACTCCAAGAGTATCGGCAATCTGCTTGTTAATCAGGCCGCGGGTCAGAAGGCGCAGCACCTCCGCCTCACGGGCCGTAAGCTGCTTTTCGGGCTTGGGGCGATGGCAGGGTCTTCCATCAACGGGGTGGCCGCTGTGGCGAATACGCATCACATCACGCACTAAGGCCGCCTCGCTCTGGTTGATATCAAGACAATGGTACGATGAGAGCTCTTCGGTCGGAGCCCCGCAGGTAAGCAGAATAGTGCGGTGCAGGCGCTCGCGCATACGCTCCTCCCGCAAGGCCAACTCCGCCTCAACGAAGTAGTGGAAGAAGTGGTCGTGACGCTCCTCGGCAAAAAGCTCCTCGGCCGAGGTGAAGAGCGAGACCTCAACCTGCGGAATGATACGCTCGAGGAGCGATTTCAGCCCCAGGCCGACCAGGGCCCGAGAGGTTAAAACAGCAAAACGCGGAGTAGGCATCATAGGCTTCGAGGGCTATTCGTGGTGGTAGGGTTCGTTATTCAGAATCGTAAAGGCCCGGTAGATTTGCTCGGCAAAGAGGGCCCGCACAATCTGGTGCGAGAAGGTCATCTGCGAGAGCGAGAGTTTATAATTGGCTCGGGCATAGAGTTCCTCGGAAAAGCCGTAGGGGCCTCCGATGACAAGCACCAGGCGACGAATGCCGCTGTTCATCCGCTTCTGCAACCAATAGGCGAACTCCACGGAGCGAAACTCCTCACCCCGCTCATCGAGCAAGACCACATAGTCTCCTTCAGAGAGCTGTCGCAGAACAGAATCTCCTTCGAGCGTGCGCTGCTGCTTGACGCTCAGCGACTTGGTATTCTTCACATCGGGCAGGGTCGTCAGGGCCATCCGACAATAGTGGTTCACTCGCTTAAGATACATCTCCACAAGCGACGCCACCTCCCGAGAGTCGGTCTTTCCGATTACAATCAATTCTATGGTCATCTCTATTCTTGGCTCTTTATTTTAACACCTTCCACTACTAATTTTATTTAGAGGAGCCGATTTTGTGCTTCGTGCAGTCGCTTCGGCAGGAGCATACTTCGTGTATGTGACTGTCGGGGCGGCAAGTGAAGTGCAAAATATGCCCTATAAATTAAAAATCGCTATTCCACTCGCCCGCTGCGTCTGAATAAAATATAGGGCGATGCTTCTCGACCGACTTTATCCACTCGTAGGCCTTATAGAGGGTATAGCCGTTACCCGAGGGGTTAGCCAGTGAGTAGGCGATAACCGAGGTGTGGTTGCACGAGCGGTAGTACATACGCTTGACTCGAGCCGTAAACTCCTCGGCCAGGCGGGGGTCGTTGGCCGGCGTGCCTCCCACCGTACGATCCTCACGTTTATCGGGTGCCGAGATGGCGGCGCAGTCAATCACATAGAGGCCCAGGCGGTCGGCCAGTTCATAGTACCAGCAAGGTTGCGGCGCATTGGGGCACAACGTATTGAAGCCCTCCTTTTGCAGGCGCTTCATTTCAGTCTCGGTCTTTAGACGGTCGGCTAAGGCGTTGCAGGGGCTCTTCTTCAGGGTGTAGGGCTCGCCAAAGCGGAACCACTGCCCGTCGCGGTACTGCATATCGCTGAATCCGATCTCTAAGGGCATATACTCCCACATATTGCCGTCACGCTTCGTGAAGAGCATCACCCGATAGAGCGGAGCCCGACCATCGCCCCACTTCTGTTCGTTGGTGTGGTAGATAAAGGGGCGCAGACGCACGGTATCCTGCGAGCGACCCTCCAATTGAAGCGGATGGTCGGTATAGTCCATCAGCTTACCGGTCGGGGAGTAGATATCGTAAGCCACATTGACCTCCTCGGGGTAATTGAAGGCGTTGCGGGCGATGATATCAAGCTCCAGGACCCCGAACCTACGCAACGAGTCGGGAACCAGGCGCACCCGAAAATCGGCAATCGAGCGTTTCTGCTGCGTGAAGAGGTAGGAGCCCGCAAATCGCTCTGCAGCGACCGTCAGTCCCTTTTGCGTATGGCCCAACTCGCCTCCGTGCAGGCCGAGTTGCAGGTGGTTTTCGCCCTGACGGATGTAGGAGGAGATATCGTACTCGGCAGGCGAGATGCCATCCTCGGTATAGCAGACACGCTCACCATTGACATAGAGCGAGTAGGGCTGTCCCACGGCCTCGAGGTGAATCATCACCAGACCATCGGTCCAGGCGTAGGGAATCTCGGTTCGCTGCCCCATCCAAATCGCCTCATCCGAGAGCTCCTCTAACTGAGGCGAGAAGCGGATATAGAGGCCGCTGAGGCTGTAATCGCCCCCCACCACGGCATCATGGCGATTCTGGCGCGGAAGCACCTCGGAGCGGAAAATCTCGTTTTGTTGGGCCACCACCGGCAGCGCACAGAGCGCCAAAAGGGGGACCAAAAAGGGCTTCAAAGCCCCATATTTTATGGCTTTCAGACTCTTCATACTTTGCAAAGGTACTTTTTTATTTGAATTATCGCAAATAAATCCCTATCTTTGTGGGCTAAACAAAGCTATATCACACCGAAGAACAAAAAACTAACGATAATGAAAAAGTTGCGTATTGTAGAGTTGCTGGCCTCCAAGGAGGTGGATTGCGACGTAGTGGTCAAGGGTTGGGTTCGCACCAAGCGTGGGAACAAAAACGTGGCCTTCATTGCCCTGAACGACGGTTCGTGTGTGCAGAACATCCAGATTGTGGTCGATTTGCAGAAGATGGATGCCGAGGCACTGAAGCCCATTACCACGGGAGCCTGTATTCGTGTAGACGGTAAGCTGGTCGCCTCGCAGGGTGCCGGTCAGGGCGTCGAGGTGCAGGCCGAAAAGATTGAGATTTACGGCACGGCCGACCCCGAGACCTACCCGCTGCAGAAGAAGGGGCACTCGCTGGAGTTCCTGCGCGAGATTGCCTACCTGCGTCCCCGCACCAACACCTTTGGTGCCGTGCTGCGTATCCGCCACGCCATGGCCTACGCCATTCACGAGTACTTCCATACGCACGGATTCTACTACTTCCACACCCCGATTATCACGGGTTCGGACTGCGAGGGTGCCGGTGCCATGTTCACCGTCACGACGATGGATCTGAACAACGTGCCCAAGAACGAGGCGGGAGAGGTCGATTACACGCAGGACTTCTTCGGCAAGCCCTGCAACCTGACCGTTTCGGGTCAGTTGGAGGGTGAGCTGGGCGCCTTGTCGCTGGGTCGCATCTACACCTTCGGCCCCACGTTCCGTGCCGAGAACTCGAACACCGTGCGCCACGCTTCGGAGTTCTGGATGATTGAACCCGAGGCCGCCTTCTATGAGTTGGAGGACAACATGGATCTGGCCGAGGATTTCATCAAGTACCTGGTACGCTACGCCCTGACAAACTGCCGCGAGGATCTCGAGTTTATGAACAAGATGTGGGATCCCGAGCTGATCGAGCGTCTGAACTTTGTGGTCGAGAACGACTTCAAGCGCTTGGACTATAGCGAGGGTATCGAGATTCTGAAGGCTTCGGGTCGCAAGTTCGAGTTCCCCTGCGAGTGGGGCGACGACCTGCAGTCCGAGCACGAGCGCTACCTGGTGGAGGAGCACTTCAAGCGTCCCGTAATTCTTATTAACTACCCGAAGGGTATCAAGGCCTTCTATATGAAGCAGAACGAGGATGGGAAGACGGTGCGTGCCATGGATGTTTTATTCCCCAAAATCGGCGAGATTATCGGCGGTTCGGAGCGCGAGAACGATTATGGCAAGCTTCGTGCCCGCATCGAGGAGCTCGGCATGAACGAGAAGGATGTATGGTGGTATCTGGATACCCGTCGCTGGGGTTCGGCTCCGCACTCGGGATTCGGTCTGGGATTTGACCGTCTGCTGATGTTCGTGACCGGCTTGCAGAACATTCGCGACGTGCAGCCCTTCCCGCGCACCCCGAAGAATGCAGAGTTTTAATCGAAAAGCACTACAACCAAAATAGAGACCGCCTCCTGAATAATAAATGGTGTTTGGGAGGCGTTTCTACTTAAAACAGAAGAGGCCGATTTGTTAGGATGCTGCTTCAAACAGTTTCCAATATTCATTAAAAGACAGATTGGCAAGCGTATGGCAATTAACCAACGACAGACCCTGCAGCTTCAGCAGAAGCTCTCTCCGCAACAGATTCAGATGATCAAGTTGCTGGAGCTCCCCAC
>CAYRPL010000149.1:0-1887 GCA_964426045.1 uncultured Alistipes sp.
GATATTATATGTTTGCATAAAAATATTTTTCAATAAAATTCAAACAGTTACTTAGAAAATTTTGAATTTTCACCCCTAAGGACTATATCATAAAGTGAGCCCCGAATGGACAAACCATTCGGGGCTCGTGGTAGTGTGCCGCAACTGCGGCCTTATCACAACTAACGACTACTTGTTGTTGTGAGCGTACATGGTCTCGATGAGCATCAGGACCTTGTTCGAGTAACCCCACTCGTTATCGTACCACGAAACAACCTTTACGAAGGTGTCGGTCAGAGCGATACCGGCGGTAGCATCGAAGATCGAGGTGCGAGCGTCGCCCAGGAAGTCCGACGAAACCACAGCGTCCTCGGTGTAGCCCAGGATACCCTTCAGCTCGTTCTCCGAAGCCTCCTTCATGGCGGCGCAGATCTCAGCGTACTTGGTAGGCTTGGCGAGGTTTACGGTCAGGTCAACTACCGAAACGTCGATCGTGGGAACGCGCATCGACATACCGGTCAGCTTGCCGTTCAGGGCGGGGATAACCTTACCTACGGCCTTGGCGGCACCGGTCGACGAGGGGATGATGTTGCCCGAAGCGGCACGGCCACCACGCCAGTCCTTCAACGAGGGACCGTCAACGGTCTTCTGGGTAGCGGTGATCGAGTGTACAGTGGTCATCAGACCGTCAACGATACCGAACTTGTCGTTCAGCACCTTGGCGATGGGAGCCAGGCAGTTGGTGGTGCACGAAGCGTTCGAAACGATGGTCTGACCGGCGTAGGTGTCGGTGTTTACACCGCATACGAACATCGGGGTATCGTCCTTCGAGGGGGCCGACATAACGACGTACTTGGCACCGGCAGCGATGTGAGCCTCAGCCTTCTCCTTCGTCAGGAACAGACCGGTCGACTCTACAACGTACTCAGCGCCAACCTCGTTCCACTTCAGCTGGGCGGGATCCTTCTCAGCCGTTACGCGGATCGACTTGCCGTTTACGATCAGCAGGCTCTTCTCGGTGCAGTAGTCTACCGTACCCTCGAACTTGCCGTGCATCGTGTCATACTTGAGCATATAAGCCAGGTAGTCTACCGGGCAGAGGTCGTTGATACCTACAACCTCGATGTTCTCGTTAGTGCAGGCAGCACGGAATACCATACGACCGATACGGCCGAAACCATTGATACCAATTTTGATAGTTGCCATAATGATGTGTTGTTATTTGTTATTAAAAAATTGCCGTTATTTTTTTCACAGTGCAAAAGTAGTAACTTTCTACGCTCTATGCAAATAAAATTTTAATTTTTTTTATTATTTCCCCCATTTTCTTGTTTCAGCCCCCTCTATAGACCCTATTTAGAGCGTTTTGGGCCCTTTTGAATGGCTATTTTACGGCGATTTGGCGGGCTCGTTTTGCCATGGCCGAGGCGAAGACAAACTCCCCTAACTCGCGATTATCGGCGTGCAGGATATCCTCCTTCGAGCCCTCCCACCATTTGTTGCCTTCGTAGATAAAGACAATTTTCTCGCCAATCTCCATCACCGAGTTCATGTCGTGGGTATTGATGATGGTGGTAATGTTGTACTCCTCGGTGATTTCACGAATCAGGTTGTCGATGACAATCGAGGTCTGCGGGTCGAGTCCCGAGTTGGGTTCGTCGCAGAAGAGGTAGCGGGGGTTGAGTACGATGGCGCGAGCGATGGCCGTGCGTTTGATCATACCGCCCGAGAGCTCCGAGGGGTAGAGGCGGTTGGCATTTTCGAGGTTTACGCGCCTGAGGCAGAAGTTCACACGTTCGAGTTTCTCCTCTTCGCTCTGGTTGGTGAAGAGGTCCAGTGGCAGCTTGATATTCTCCTCGACGGTCGAGGAGTCCAACAGAGCACCTCCCTGGAAGATCATGCCGATAT
>CAYRPL010000149.1:1897-4361 GCA_964426045.1 uncultured Alistipes sp.
CGATATCCTTGCGGATGGCCTTGCGCTCTTCGAAGCCCAGCTGCGAGAAGTTCACATCGTCATACCACACGCTGCCCGAATCGACCACGTGCAGTCCCACCAGGCTCTTCAGCAGCACGGTCTTACCCGAGCCGCTCTTACCGATAATCAGGTTGGTTTTGCCCGTATCGAAGGTTACGGAGATATCCTTCAGCACGGTACGTCCGTCGAAGGTTTTGATGAGATGGTCGGCCTTGATCATACGAGCAGAATTTGGGTCAGAATCAGGTTAAAAATCATGATGACAATCGACGACACGACCACTGAGCGGGTCGAAGCGCGGCCCACCTCGAGCGAGTTGCCGGCGGCGTAGTAGCCGCAGAAGGCCGAAATCGAGGTGATGATATAGGCAAAGACCGCCATCTTAATCAGCGAGTAGACAATCGAGTAGACTTTGAAGTCCGAGAGGATACCCTCGATATAGTCGTCGGGCATCATGATACCCGTGAAGAGGGCAATCAGGTAGCCGCCGATTGTGCCAATCAGAATCGAGAGGATGGTCAGGAACGGAAAGAACAGCACGGCAGCCACCACCTTCGGCAAAATCAGGTAGGAGGCCGAGTTGATACCCATGATCTCCAAGGCGTCAATCTGCTCGGTGATGCGCATGGTGCCGATCTCGGAGGCGATGGTCGAACCCACCTTGCCGGCTAAAATAAGCGCCACGACCGTCGAGGAGAACTCCAAAATCATCGTTTCGCGCGTGGCGTAGCCGATCAGGTACTTCGGAATAAAGGGCGACTCGAGGTTGATGGACATCTGGAGCGTGATAACGGCTCCTATGAAGACCGAGATGATGGCCGTAAGGCCGATGGAGTTCATGCCCAGGGCATCCATCTCGAAGATGATGCGCCGGCGATAGATGCTGAGCTTCTCGGGACGGGAAAAGACCTTGCCCATCAGCAGGAAGTAGCGGCCAATCTGTTCAAAGAGTTTGAGCATAGTTTTCTAATTATCTTTGACGCCTGACTATCTTATCTTTGACGCCTGATTGTCTTTGGTCTCCTCGAACTCCACATAGTCACCCACATCCTTCGAGATGCGCTTCTCGGGGGTGTCCGAGGTGACGTGGACCTTCACCTCTCCCTCCCCGGGTTGCGGGCGGCGACTCTCGGAGCCGGCAAAGCCCCCGAAGTGAGTTTCGTTGCCGTTGGGGTATTGGTCGCGCATCTGCTGCTGCAGGCGGCGCAGGCGCCAGCGGATGGTCAGCACAATGACGATGCCCATTATGAGGATGGCCAGCAGGAAATAGAGGGCAAAGGCGGCGATGCCCTTCAGTACCGAGGGGGCCAGGAAGGCCAGCATCACGATACAGAGGCACAGCAACGGATTGCGGCGGACAAACGAGGCGATCGAGTCGATCAGGATGGTTATGAAGTTCATTTTTATAGTCAGCTTTATACCTTATATAATAAGAAAGGTGCCATAAGCGGCTTTTTCGCCACAAATTTACAAAAATTTGGTGATTCAATCAAAAAGAGTGGCGTTTCTGCATAAAAAGTAGTACTTTTGTGGAGCAAAAGAATCATATAACACCCTATGACATTGACAGCCCTTACTGCGATCTCGCCCGTTGACGGCCGCTATCGCTCGAAGACCGACAAGCTGGGAGAGTACTTCTCCGAAGCAGCCCTGATTCGCTACCGCATCCGTGTGGAGGTTGAGTACTTTATCGCCCTCTGCGAGTTGCCCTTGCCGCAACTCCAGGGTATCGAGCCCCAAAAACTCGAGGCCCTGCGCGACCTCTACCGCAACTTCTCGATTGCCGATGCCGAGCGTGTCAAGGAGATTGAGTCGGTGACGAACCACGATGTGAAGGCCATCGAGTACCTCATCAAGGAGAAGATGGATCTGCTCGGCCTGGAGCCCTACAAGGAGTTTGTCCACTTCGGCCTCACTTCGCAAGATATCAACAACACCTCCATCCCCCTCACCCTCAAAGAGGGTCTCGAAGAGGCCTTATATCCCTCGGTTGAGGAGCTTATCGGCCAACTCAAGAAGTTTGCCTCGGAATGGAAGGATATCCCCATGCTGGCCCGCACCCACGGACAGCCAGCATCGCCCACCCACCTGGGCAAAGAGTTCCTGGTCTTTGTGGAGCGTCTTCAGAAGCAGTTTGCGCAGTTGCGTGCCATCCCCGTTCCGGCCAAGTTCGGAGGCGCTACGGGTAACTTCAACGCCCACCACGCCGCCTACCCCGAGATTGATTGGGCCGCCTTTGCCAACCGCTTTGTAGACAATATCCTGGGCCTCGAGCGCTCGCAGTATACCACCCAGATTGAGCACTACGACAACCTGGCCGCTATCTTCGATGCTCTGAAGCGCATCGACACCATCCTCATCGACCTCTGCCGCGATATGTGGACCTATATCTCGATGGAGTACTTCAAGCAGCGCATCAAGGCGGGAGAAGTGGGTTCGAGTG
>CAYRPL010000150.1:0-4323 GCA_964426045.1 uncultured Alistipes sp.
TATAGATACTGTTTTGCTATTAATTTTATTTTAAGCCCACAAAAGCACTCAAAATCCACGATTTAAGACAAAAATTCCGATAACACGAATGCTATCGGGCTAACCTGTCAAAACAACCCTTTACAGATGAAGATGGCCAAATGCCAAATAGTGGAACAAAGCTCCAAGCAAGCCGCCAAACGATGTGGCTGCCATATCCAACCAGTCAAAGCCGTTGCTACTCTTGAATATACCAAGAATGCCTCCCTTTTGACCGGCATGACACTAGTCCTTATATTCTGCTGCGAGACCGGCAGTAATTGCTGCCCCAATTCCACACAATGAAGCTGCAAGGAAACCTGCTATAAAATGCTTGAATCGGTTGCTCTCTTGCATCCAGCCAAACCATTTCTTAATTGTTTCTTTCATTGAAGTCTATTTATTGGATAATCCTGGAATATGTGATATTTCAATTATACTTTTTGTTTTATCATCTTTTGTGCATTACTTCTACGCACACCGATATAGTATGATTCTGTCTCAGGTTTACTCTTTCTGGGTTGCATGATATACAAACCATTTTTCCGATACTCGATAAGGGCTTTCCTGAACTTTGGCTTCCTGAATAATAAGTTAAGGGAAGCGTACCTGATTGCTTCTATTAAATCAGCAGATGGGGCCGCTATATTCCCATTAACTTCCATTATCAAGTTATATTCCAGAGGAGCCTCGTATTTCAGAAAGTGTCCGACTCTCGTTTCCTCAAACAGTCTCTTCTTTCTTTTTCTTCCGAGTTTTTTTCGGGGCTTGTATTTCTTGCGTTTCTTCTTTCTGGGCTTCGGCTCGTTGTTGCTGTTTTGCAAGTCGCTCACGTCTGATAATTGCTTCTTTCTCATTTTGATCCATCAATTTAGTGTCTCGTACAAATGTATGAATCTTCATTGTTATACCATATAAGTCATTGAAATAGGAATAGTTTTACCACATGCTCCATTACAATAAATGATAGTGCATTTCTTTTGACCGGCGGCAATCTTACAAGTCCAAGGACTGTTGTAGTCGGTTGCCGTACTGAAAGCGACATCATACGTTGGAGCGTCAATTGAATTTGGAAGTGTGAATACAGTTCCGCTATGTTGTGTTTTTACTGTACCTTGAACACATACGACATTACCAATCTGGCGGGCATAGATATTGCCTGTAACATTAACCCAGCCGGAATCAGACAACTTAGCCTGATAAGTTCCTTCACGAGCTGCACCTATGTTTGCACAAATTTGGGCCTTCTTCTCTTCAGAAGTTGCCATGTCAGAAAGTAAGTTGGCGATAGTCGGATGTTTGCTTTCTATATCAGAAGCAGAAACAGCTTCTATTTGCTGGCGTAATTTAGCTTTTGTGAATGTTGTTGCAAACTGGCTAAGTCCATCTTCCTTAGTTGCAAATTTATTGTCAGCCTGTGTGGTTGTGTAAACCGTAGTTGTATCAGCCTTTTTCTGCAATAACTCAGTCAGCTTAGTGTTTGTTGCATATTTCTCAGACAACAACGTACCATTTTCCTTGATTGCAGGACCAATATCTACTGTTTCATACCCGGTGATTGAAATATTGGCAATTGTATTTTTAATTTCAAAGATGTTGCTGGCGGTGTCGTTGTAACCGATATATGCAACCTGAATATTGTTTGAATCAGTCCACTCAATAGTCTTACGCAACTCCAAATTGTCCTTTGCATGACTACATTGTAGAGTCAATGCAGCAACCGCTGACGACTTGATTCCTACATTACCGGTAATCTGCACCTTGCTTGTACTGCCAGTAATTGCAATAATAGCAGTTCCCTTGCCATTACCGATATATGTATCACGATAATAAGTAGTACCACCATTATATCCGGCCATGTTAATATTAATACAAGCAGTATCACTTGCATGACCCTTGTTGATAATATTATTGCTCTCAATGCTGACATTTCCGGCAACGCACTCCTTCATTGAAATCGAAAGTGCTGTTGTAATACCGGTATTTGCAATCGTATATACCAACGTATCGTTGACATAGAACTGGAAGCCCGTTCCATTTGTAATCACCAAACGGTATATAACTCCGGTTGAAATTTGAGATTGTACGACTAAATTCTCACCGGAATAATACATTTGACAAACAGCATTGCCTTGCACGATAGAAGTTCGGTTCTTGACAGTTAATGCACCATTAATGTTTATGTCATTGTTGAATGTTACAATATCGTTGACGGTTTGTCTTCCGATTGCAGATTGTAACAGTAACACATACTTGCCAAACAAGGCATCATTCATCATGAGACCACCTTCAGCAGTTAATTTAATGAATGCTGGAGTTGCATTGGTCAGTGGGTCTAAAGTGGTTGGTACTGTTGCTGCAATAGCACATCCATAAATGTTTCGTCCAACCTTATCCGAACCACTCGCGTATGCTACAGTTTCCGTTTTATTACTTTCATAGAGATATTGAGGCCATGTTGTAATACCCGACACGCCGGAAAAATGGCGTATCTTACCATTAATATACACATAACCTTCAGAAATAGATGTACCTGAAATTTCACAACCGCTGATAATAAAGTTGTCGCAATTACTAAATATGCTGGCAAATGCCAATGACAAATCTTGTAAGTTGACAATATCATCAACGTATGTGTATCGGCCACCCGTCTGTGCGCTAAATTCTTTCATTAAGCGTTAAATTTGATATTATAGGTTTTCCAGGCAAGTCGATATTTGTCTATGTAATAAGACATCATGGCTAAGTAAGCCTCACGTGTAATTAAAGTCTCATCAATTTGAGGTGTAAAGACAGTGAAGCTGACACTGCTTTCATCTGTCTTCTCATTTGCATAATACAACGCTTCTGATTTTATACCCTCTGATTCATGATATATCACCAAATTATCCGCATCAGCAATATCGGCCGACTGGTGATAGATAGCTACACCAAGTTTCTCTCCATTTTTAATTGATATTTGCCCTTCACCATTAAGAAAATACTTCTTGAATTTACGGTTTAGGAACCACTCGAATTTGAATATCTGGGAGGTCATGGAAGCCTCTATTCTCGTTTCTTTTGCCCATTCCACAATGAATCGTTGACTGAGCGTAAAGGGTGAATCAAAGACTGTAAGAACAAAATCAATTTGCGTCCTCCAAGGTAATGCGGTACAAATTGATTGATTGTCTTGTCGAAGTTTATATAGTATCTCATCACTCTTCAATCTTTAATGTGATAGCCTCTTTCCATGTTAATAACGACTCTTCCTCACCGGAACGTGAACTTTGTTTGATAAATCCGCTGTTAGGAATAAAACAGCGATCAACACGTTGCTCATAACTTAACACATTACCGGAATCATCAACACTGGTAGGGATAAGGTTATTATCGTCATCATACTGGGCGATAAAAATACCCTGCAAATCACTCGCTGTAGTATCAACATACACGTCAACCACATGCTCTGCTTTCTGAATGGCATCTATTATTTTTTGAGTATATACCATTCCATCAAAATTGACGTTGGCAATAAAATCATTGAGCGAGTCTTCAATGTTCTGATACACTTCGTCTTCGCTGACTGCACCATCATAATATACCGTCACTCGTGGAACCAGAACATCGCCTTTCCTACTTACAATTGTTGCGTGAGTACCAGCAAATGCAATTTGATTAAAGTAAGCCCTGATAGCCAATAATTCATCATCACTTACTCTTTCATAAGCACCCGGTTCACCTGTTGCAATTTTCAAAATAAGTTGCTTGTCATGGAAACCTTCCTCTTGATTCTCAGAATAGCTTACTCTGGTAATAACTCGCTTTGTCTCATCAACAGTTGGATATGAAAAAGCTGTACCATCAGCATTCATTTCCAAATCATCACCACTTTGGTATTTAAGCAAAGCATTGGCGTAATAAGCAGCATTACCATTGACACGATTCTGGAGGTCTTTAGCCAAATCTACTTTGAACACGTCAAGTATATTTTCAAATGTCCAAATACAAGCAGACGTTACCCATGTAAAGGCATCTATAATTGACATCTTGGAACTGTTCTGAAATTCGGTCAGTTCCAAATATTGATTTCTACAGTCTTTTGCTACCGTATATATTTCAGTTAAAGTACGTGCCATTATGATTCTTCTTGTGTATAAACAATATCGTTAATTACAAACTTCCATTTTCCGGACTCGTTCCACTCAGGCTCATTTATAATCGTCTGGATGGCGTTCATGCCTATTTCTGTCGGTTCCGTATCAAGATATACCGTACAATCTCGTCTGTTGCCATAGTTTTCGGCAATATAGACCAAATAATTGT
>CAYRPL010000151.1:0-4317 GCA_964426045.1 uncultured Alistipes sp.
CACTTCTGGCGGGGGTGAATTTCATTTTTGGAGACTTGTTAGACAGGCCCTTTTTATTTCTCATTTCTCATTTTTCATTTTTCATTGCCCCTGTCAAGGGTGATAATCGTCAGCTCGGGGTCGGCGCCGATGCGGGCGGGGATGCCCACCGAGCCGATGCCGTCGTTGATGTAGAGGGTGTGTCCGGCCTCGTCGTAGCGGCCGCTCCAGCGTTTGTAGAGGAGCCGTGAGAGCGACCAGCCCCGTCGGCCGATGGGCAGCTTATGCTGCATGCTGTGTACATGGCCCGCGAGGGTCAGGTCGCCATATCCCAAATGGCAGATATCCTCCCAAAGCTGCGGCAGGTGGCAAATCGTAAGGTTGTAGAGCGAGTCGGGAATTGACTCATAGGCCGCCGCAAAGTGATAATCTTCGGGCAGCTCGCCATCGTGGCGGAAGTTGCGCAGCGAGGGCTCAAATTCGATACCCGTGAGGGTGATGGTATCTCCGTTGCGACCAAGTCTTAAAGACTCGTTCTCGAGTACCTGCCACCCCATGGCTCGCTCTTTGGCCACCAGCAGGCGGGTATTCTCCTCCTTCGGAAGTGCGATACTGTCTTTGATGTAGACCCCCACGTCGTGGTTTCCCGTGACCGAGTATACCCCCAGCGGGGCTCGCAGTCGTTCCAAAATCGCCATCAGCGGCTCATCGAGTTCCGTGTGGCGCACATTGACCAAATCACCCGTAAAGAGAATCATATCGGGCTTCAGCGAAAGGATGGTATCGACTAATCGCCGGAGCTCCTCTTTGGGCTTAACGAGGGTTTCGATATGCAGGTCGGTGAATTGCAAAATCCGCACCCCGCGCCACCCCTCGGGCAGTCGCTCGCTGTGGTGCGTGATGTGGTTTACCACCAGGCGGGTACGACCCACAGCTACGCCCCATCCCAGCAGAACAATCACCCCCGCAGCCGCAACGACCGAGAGTGCCCGCAGGCTCCAATGCCGGAAGTGCCACCCGATGTAGAGCAAAATGCGCGTCGGAACGGTCAGCAGAAAAACCAGCAGCGGCCAATTGTGTGCCAGCAGGTCACAGGGTGTATTGTCGCTGCGGAGCTTGCCGATAAGCAGCACCACAAGCGGCAACAGAGCCGTAAGTGCCAGCAGTGCATAGAGTATCCGTGCCATCGCAGGCTTCAGACGGGCGTGCCGCAAGCGCCAAAAACGGTAGTCCAACGCTACGCCCACCGCTACAATCGTATAGATAAACCAATCAATCATCGCTGCAAAGGTAGTATTTTTTTTAGCACTCAGCATTCGGCTTTCGGTATTCGGCTTTCAATTTTGAATTTTGAATTTTGAATTTTGAATTGAAATAACTGGCACATATCTTGCTCTACTGCCCGAGCAGGTCGCTTTGGGTGGCCGCATAAAACAACAGAACAGCTAATAGAGAGAGTAACCAAATCAAATAAAAGGATTCGTTCAACCAAAACAAATGCGTATGAAAACAATTCGACTTCTACTTCTTGCAACGCTGGCAGTCGCTACCCTGCTGCCGGCCTCGGCTCAACGTCGCTATCAGCGTCACGAGGGCGAGTATGACCCTACGGTCTATCTGATCTCGGTTCACGAGGTGGATACCTTTATGATGGACTGCGCCTCGCGCCAGCAGGCGGCCCTTCGCAATCGCCTGGCTGCCGAGAGTGCCATCCGTGACCACGAACAGACGTGGCGCTGCGGCTTCCACCAGCCTGCGAAGCCGCAGTTTATCTTCGCCTCGAAAAATAACCGCTTCTCGCTTGCCATTGGCGGTCAAATCGAGCTCCGCACAAGCTACGACTTCGACGGAATCATCGACAACCGCGACTTTATTCCGGCCGATATTCCGATGGAGCCCAACTACAACACTTCGCAGCAGATTCAGATGGATGCCTCCTCCTCGTCGCTCTATCTGAAGGCGATTACCAACACCCGCTGGGGGCGTGTGGTAGCCTTTGTGCAGGGGGACTTCCGTGGCGGTTCGCAGGGGAGCTATACTCCCCACCTGCGCTCGGCCTACGTCAATTTTGCCGGCTTCACGGCGGGTCGTGATGTGACCACCTTCTGCGATTTGACGGCTGCTGCCCCTACGGTGGATTATAAGGGCCCCAATGCCTACAACTACCGCTATACCACCCTGCTGCGCTACGAGTACTCCTTCCTGCGTGATATCCTCTCGTTTGGCCTGGCTGCCGAGCAGCCCTCGGTGAGTGCCTCCTATGGCGAGAACTTCGCACCCCTGAAGCTGCGTATGCCCGACTTCCCGGTCTATATGCAAGTCGCCTGGGGTAAGGATCGAGCCAGCCACCTCAGAGCCTCGGCCGTCTTCCGCAACCTCTATGCCTATAATCAGCGCACCGATAACAACACCTCGCTCTTCGGCTGGGGTGTCCAGGCCAGCGGCCATATTCGTGTTATCCCGATGCTCGAGTTCTTTATGAGTGGAGTCTATGGCGAGGGTATCACCCCCTACATCTCCGACCTGAACGGCTCGGGCCTCGACTTTATCCCCGATCCCGAGAAACCCACCTCTCTTGTGGCCCTGCCGATGTACAGCTGGCAGGCGGCAGCCCGCATCAACATCATTCCGAGCTGCCTCTCTCTCTCAGGTGGCTACTCTACGGCTGTAGTGCGTAAAAACGAGGGTATCCTCTCGCCCGACCAATACCGCGAAGGGCAGTACATCTTCGGTAACATCTTCTGCCATCTTACTCCGCGTATGACATTGGCTGTCGAGTATCTCTATGGCACCCGCGAGAATATGGATGGTGTGAAGAATCATGCAAACCGAGCCTCGATGATGATAAAGTATACCTTCTAATTTTATAGAAGTTATCTAATCAGATGATTTTGCGTTGAGCCTGTCTGACAAGTTTTTTGTTAGGCAGGCTTGCTTTTGGGCTTTCAGCTTTCAATTTTGAATTTTGCATTTTGAATGAAAAAGTGTTATCTTTGCGTTGTGTAGAACAAAAAAATTAGATGATGGAATTTATTGAACAGTACAACCTGACGGGCATTGTGATTGGTGTGGCCACCTTTCTGATTATCGGGCTTTTTCATCCGCTGGTCATCAAGGGAGAGTATTACTTTGGGGTCAAATGCTGGTGGGTCTTCCTGCTGATGGGAATTGCCGCGACGTTTGGGGCCCTGCTGGTGCACCAGGTGCTGTGGTCTACCCTGCTGGCTGTGTGGGGCGCCTCGTCGTTTTGGTCGATTGGCGAACTCTTTCACCAGCGGGAGCGTGTCCGCAAGGGGTGGTTTCCCAAACGTGAGAAACATAGCTCAAAACTATAGCTTGTATTTATAGACCTATAAATAGAAATAATCGTTTTTTATTGCGGAGTGGGCGAATTGTCCCTTATCTTTGCACCAGGAAAAGAGATAAAACAGAACAGAAAATGAAAACACACTAAAAAACAAGTACTATGAAAAGCATTAAAGGAACCCGTACCGAGCAGAATTTGTTGAAGGCATTTGCCGGCGAGAGCCAGGCCCGCAGCCGCTATACCTTCTTTGCCAGTGTAGCCAAGAAAGAGGGCTACGAGCAGATTGCCGGCGTATTTATGGAGACTGCCGAGCAGGAGAAGGAGCACGCCAAGCGCTTCTTTAAGTTCCTGGAGGGTGGCGATGTAACCATCACGGCCAGCTACCCTGCCGGTCGTATCGGTACCACGAGCGAGAACCTGCTGGCCGCTGCCAAGGGTGAGAACGAGGAGTGGGATGTGCTCTATCCCGACTTTGCTCAGGTGGCCGACGAGGAGGGATTCCCCGAGGTTGCTGCCGCCTTCCGTGCCATCTCGACCGTCGAGGCCGAGCACGAGCTCCGCTACCTGAAGCTCCTGAGCCGCCTTACGGATGGTAACTTCTTTAAGCGCGATGGCGAAATCTGGTGGCAGTGCCGCAACTGCGGTTATGTCTGCAAGGCCGACGAGGCTCCCATCCTCTGCCCTGCCTGCCAGCACCCCCAGGCCTACTTCGAGCCCAAGAAGGAGAATTACTAATTGACATTAGGAATCCCCCTGTTCCTGCAGTCATTGCGAGGAGGTTATCGCAGATAATCGATGAGGCAATCTCACCAATGAAAAGTAAAGCCTTATCAACCCGAGAACAGTTTTAGAAGTGTTTGAAAATAGTTTGTAGAGAGGAGAGTGACCTTTTAGGGGTCGCTCTCCTTGTTTTGTCAAGCGATGTTGTCGCTTGACAAAACAAGAAGCAATTTTTCAATTAGGAATTAGCAATTAGTAATCACTAGTACTTTGTAACACTTAAAAGTTCAATATAGGATAGAGGTGCTTCA
>CAYRPL010000152.1:0-4316 GCA_964426045.1 uncultured Alistipes sp.
CGACCTTCGGAACCACAATCCGTCACTCTAACCGACTGAGCTACATCCACCATTTCGATTAACTTTCGCTAACCGGAGTGCAAATGTACGACAAATTTTCGTCTGTGCAAAATTTTCGCGCTAAAAAAATCATCCTCCGACAAAAAAACCGGCCCCGCGGTATGCGGAGCCGGTGTGGAGTCGATAGAACTTTTGGTTTAGAACTCGAAGGCAAGACGAGCCTGCAGCGAGTGCAGATTCTTATCCTTGCAGAAGCTCATGTTGTAGGGCTGATCGAGGTGCGAGTAGTTGTAATTCACACGCACATGGATCGTGTTGGTGATGTAGTAGTTTACACCAAAGGTAAAGCTGTCAACGACACCACCGGCAACCGAGTCATTAGTCATGTACCACTCAATGAGCATGGGGCTGGTGTAGAAGCCGGCACCCGTGTAACCATTGTTATAGTAAGTACTACCGGGAACAATCGAGTTCAGGTCGGTGTGGTTGTAGCGAGCCACAAACTCAAGGGTCTTACCCTTCGGGCGACGCATCATACCCTCAACCGAGCTATACTTATAGTCAGCACCAATGGCAATTACACCAATCTCAGCGCTATAACCCGAGAACGAGTAGTCGTGGTCATCACCCAGGAACGACTTCCAGCTCTCAGCGGTAGGGAACCAGGCACCCATCATCGTTCCCATGTAGCTCTGGGCAAGTCCCTCCCAGTCACGCTCGCGGTCTACATCTACGCCGGTCCACTCTCCCTTAACATAGAGCTTCTTCCAGTGAGCCATAAACTCAACGTTGTACTTGAAGATATCCTTGGCATTGGTAGCCGTTGCCGAGAGGAACTTGGTGTTGTCAACACTCGACTCGAGGTTCGACGAGAACGTTACCTCGCGGTTGTAGTCATCGCTACCGTTTACAAAGCCGTTGGCATCGGGACGACGGTAGCTCAAACCACCACCAACGTGGATATGCCAATCGTCACGCTGTACACGAGCCAAAACACGACCCGTAGCAGCCCAACCCATATCACCGTGACCGTAGCTCTCCTTCAGCTTCTCGGAGAACAGACCACCTTCAACCCAGAAGTAGGGGTGGTAGTAGCGGTAAGCCAAACCGAGTGCACGACCCGTACCAAAAGCCTGCATGGTAGCCGACTTGTTGATGAACGAGTAATCCATCGTGCTCTGAATATTCTCAGCCGAGAAGGGCTCAGCAAAGTGACCGGCACGCAGGAAACCGTTCTTGTTGGTGTGCCAACGGAAGTAGGCGTCCTTCAAGAAGGTCTTCGACATCAGGTCAATATCAAGTTTCATATCAAACTTATTACCCAGCTTGCTGATTACGCGAACACGAGCCGTCGAGAGCTCTGCACCCGAACCACGATCCGTAAAATCATCAAAATAGAGATCGCCATCGAGGAAGATACGAGCACCTACACGGAACGAGTATTTACCATCCTCGGATTCAAACTTAACGAGACCCTCGTTAATTTCGGCTTTCAACTCCTGCTGCGCCTCGTTCTGCTGTGCGAAAAGCGAGGTACCCATCACCAGGCAGCAAGCCAATGCAAAATATTTTTTCATATTGCTATTTTCTGTTTAAGTTAGGATTCAGTGAATTAGCGCTCGTAGCCCAGGTAATCCAGTACCGTAGCACCATCAACGGTGATACCACCATCAACCGATACACCCTCAGCCTGAGGCTTCTTAGCGTGCAGGTTGTCGGGAACCTCATAACCCCACTCCTGTGCCAACTTGGCATTCGAACGGAAGTAGTTCAGCGGGCCATATGTTCCGGCCATCGTCTGGTTGTAGTAGTTGATGGTCATATCAGTACGATTCGTAAAGGTCATATCGCAAGCATTGAACTCGGGACCGCCAACATGCTCGATATCACGATACGGACCCGTGTAAGCCAGGTACTGAGCATCGGTGTTGAACGACCATGCGTGAATATCCATACCGGTGCGACGTACCATCTCGGTCTGCCATACATTGATGCTCGAGGGATAACCCGAAACGTAGTCGATGTTGGGACCCCAGCAGGTAGCGCCGGACTGAATAGCAAAGTTAATCATCATAGCATACGACGAGGGGGTGCTGCCCATATCCGACATCAGGAAGAGGGTCGGCATAACACGGGGAGCAAAAGCAGCGCGAAGGCTGGTCAGACCCGAAGGCGAGAAGGTCTGCAGGATGATACGGGCGGGCGTATTTGCAATAGCCACGCGATCGGGATAGGTCTCAATCTCCTTCAGATTCTCAACCTCGGGAGCATACCAACCGTGCTTCTCGAGCAGGGCACGCAGACGAGCCTCTACACCGTAGAAGTTCATAGGCGACTTGGTCTCGATGTAGACACCCGGGCGGTTGCCGTTATCGAAGGGGTCATCCTCATACTCGCAACCCAGGTAGTTACCATTCTCGTCGTAGTGAGCGATACGCTTACCATCGGCATCACGCTTAATGCGCTTACCCTCGGCAATCATCAGCACATCCTCAACAGTCAACATATCCAAACCGACAAACGACTGACGAGCGCGCTCGGGGTTGGCAGCGTTGAACCACGAACCGATGTCGAGACGCAGCAGCTCACTGAACATAAACGAGCTGGTGTAGAGCGACTCACGGTTGGGGAATACATTCTCAATATCGGTTGTACGCGACAGGTCCTCATCGTGGAGTGCCAAAACAACACCGTCCTTGGTCATCTGAACATCAATCTCCAGATAGTCGGCGCCGATGTTACGAGCCCAACGCATGGCAGCCTCACTCTCCTCGGGAGCCCAAAACTCGGTTCCGCGGTGAGCGATAATGGCATTCTTGGGCAGGTAGTTATTTACAGCTACTGCCTCCTCCGAGAGGGTCAAGAGCTCCTCCTCGGCATTCTGAACATAAGGGTCAGTTATGGTATCCTTCGTGCACGAGCTGAGGCTCATAGCGGAAAAGGTAACCATAGCAAACGCAACTGTTTTCAGCATTTGTCTAGTTTTCATACATTTGATTGTTTTTGTTTGTGATTAAAAATGTTGTTATTTTTTGTTTTGTTCTACCAGATACTGCTCATCCTTGTAGGTCAGGGCTATCAGTACAATCGAGAGTACGCAGGCTGCAATCAGCAGTACGAAGGTCCAATCCCAACCGGCGTGCTCGGCTACATAACCGATAACGATATTGGCCAAGATAGCCGTTCCGAAAAAGTAACCGAAGAAACCGGTCAGACCGGCAGCCGTACCGGCAGCATTCTTCGGAGCCAGGTCGAGGGCCTGTACACCAATCAGCATCACGGGGCCGTAGATAAAGAATCCGATGGCGATGAGCGAGAGGGTGACAATCGTGAAGTTCGACGAGAACTGCCAATACAGGAAGATGAATACGGCAACCAGGGCCATGAAGATAATGGTAGGCAGGGCGCGACGACCGCTGAAGACCTTATCGCTCAACCAGCCGCAAACCAGCGTACCGGGGATGGCGGCGAACTCATAGGCGAAGTAAGCCCAACCGGCCTGCTTGATATCGAATCCCTGAGCCTCCTTGAGGAACGTGGGAGCCCAATCCAGACATCCGTAGCGCACCATATAGACGAAGGCGTTGGCAACAGCGATGTACCACAGCAGTTTGTTGTTCAGTACATACTTAAAGAAGATCTCCTTGGCCGTAAGTACGGTCTCGTGCTTCTCCGAGTAGTTTTTCGGGTAGTCGTTACGCCACTTCTCCACCGAAGGCAGACCGCACGACTGCGGCGTGTCGCGAATCAGCAGGAAGGCCAGGATGGCGATGAAGACAGCCACGCAAGCGGGGAAGAGGTAGGTGCCGATCAGGAAGTAGTACTGGGGCTCATTGGCAAAGAACCACGAACCGAACCATACGGCACCGTAGGCGGCCATCGGGCCCACCAGGGCTCCACCCACGTTGTGGGCACAGTTCCAAATCGACATCATCGTTCCACGCTCCTTAACCGAGAACCAGTGGGTCATCACACGACCGCACGGAGGCCAACCCATACCGTTAAACCAACCTACCAGGAAATTCAGGATGGCCATAACGGCGATGGCAAGACCCTTCTGCTCGGGACCAAAGGCCAGCACGGGAACCATCATAAATACCATAGCGACCGAGGCCAGAATAAGACCCAGCGGCAGGAAGACGCGGGCGTTACTGCGGTCCGAAACGCTACCCATCAAGAACTTCGAGAGGGCATAAGCCACGGCATTCATCGAGAGAACGATACTCAGCTCGCCCTTCTCAAATCCGAACTGCGCCAGCTCGGGAATGGCCATCGAGAAGTTCTTGCGGACAATGTAGAATCCGGCGTATCCGATG
>CAYRPL010000153.1:0-3817 GCA_964426045.1 uncultured Alistipes sp.
TGCCCCTCTGGGCCCACAAAAAGGCGGTTGCAATTAGCAGCTGCCTTTTGTTTAATCAATAAAACAATTTACTATGATGAAGTATCTGTGGATGGGAGCAATGGCTACGCTGGTGGCGTGCGCCGCTCCGAAGAGCAATCAAGAGAAGACAACAACGGCAACGCCCGTAGTGGAGGGTGCCACTATTGAGCTGATGGCGGTTCCCGAGCAGGGGGGTGCCACGATAAACGAGGCTCTCTGGCAGCGCCGCTCGTCGCGCGACTTTACGGCCGAGCCCCTCACCCTCGAGGAGCTCTCGGGTGTGCTGTGGGCTGCGGCAGGCGTCAATCGCCCCGAGAACCAGCACCTGACCGCCCCCTCGGCCTTAGCCCTCTACCCTACCTGCACCTACGCCTTCCTGGCCGGTGGCGTCTACCGCTACGATGCCGCAGCGCATCGCTTGGAGCGCATCGTCGAGGGCGACTACCGCCCCTTAAGTGCGATGCAGGAGTTCGCCAACGGTGCCGCTCTGAACATCGTCTATGTGGCCGACCGCGCAGTCTACGAAGGCAAGCCCTTTGATGCAGAGGTGGTAAAGCGTCTTTGCGCACTCGATGCTGCCGGCTACGCCGAGAATGCCAACCTCTACGCCGCCGCTCACGGACTGAAGGCCATCACGCGCGGCAGCTACCAGGAGGCCGAGATTTTGGCCCTTTTGGGGCTCGATGCCGCCCGCTATCACGTTGCCCTGGCCCAGACCATCGGCAAGTAGCAAGACCCACAAAAACGCACGAAAGAGGCGCATACCGAAGTATACGCCTCTTTCATATTCTGCGTGCGTATCGCTACAATTTGATATCGTAGATCTGAATCACACCCACAAAACGCTCGTCGGGATCGGTGACCAAGAGCGAGGTGACCTTGTTTTTGGTCATCAGCTTCTCGGCCGCAATCAACTTCTCGGTCGGGCGGATGGTCTTGGGGTGCATCGTGGCGATGTCCTTGGCCGTAATGGTAAAGAAATCGGCCTGCAGGCGCTCCATGGCACGGCGGATGTCACCATCGGTGATGATACCCTCGACCTTTTCGTCCTTACAGAGGGCAATCAAGCCCAAGCCGCCCTTCGAGATGGAGTGAATCATCTGCGTAGCCGAGCACTCGGCATCGACAATCGGCAGGTTCTCCTTGCGCATCACATCGCCCACGGTCATCAGCAGACGACGACCCAGCGAACCTCCCGGGTGGAGGCGGGCAAAATCCATCGCCGTAAACTCGCGCATCTTCATCAGCGCCACACCCAGCGCATCACCCATCGCAATCTGTGCCGTAGTCGAGGTCGTAGGAGCCAAGTGCAGGATGCAGGCCTCCGACTCGACGCTCACATCAAGGTGGATATCCGAGTTCTTGGCCAGCGACGACTCGCACTTTCCGGTCATCGAAATCAAGGTATTGCCGTTCGAGTGGATGAAAGGCACAATCTTTAAGACCTCGTCGGTCTCACCCGAATAGGAGAGCGCCAAAACGATATCCTCCTTCGAAATCATACCCAAATCGCCATGGAAAGCCTCGCCCGGGTGGAGGAAGAAGCTCGGCGTACCGGTCGAGGCGAGCGTGGCAGCAATCTTGCGGCCAATCAGACCCGACTTGCCCATACCCGTTACGACCAACTTGCCGCGACTCTGCAAAATCGCCTCAACGGCCCTCACAAACTCATCACCCAGACGCTCCTGCATCTTCTGCAGGGCCTCGGCCTCGGTCTTCAGGGTCTGACGGGCCAGGGAGAGAATCTCTTGCTTTTTCGTGGATTCCATAGTTTACAGCAGCGATTTGATTACACCTTCCAAATCTTTCAGATAGAGCATATTGGGGCCATCACTGAGGGCCTTGTCGGGGTCGGGATGCACCTCAAAGAAGTAACCCGTGGCACCAAAGGCCTTCGCAGCCAAGGCCATTGCGGGCACAAACTCACGGTTACCTCCCGTCTTGCCTCCGGCGGCTCCGGGGCGCTGTACCGAGTGGGTGCAGTCCATAATAACCGTGGGGGCAATTTGGCGCATATCGGCCACATTTCTAAAATCGACCACCAGATTGTTATAACCAAACGAGTTGCCGCGCTCGGTGAGCCACACCTCCGAGGCTCCGGCCTCGAGCGCCTTCTCATAGGGATAGCGCATATCGGCACCCGAGAGGAATTGGGCCTTCTTGATGTTTACCGTCTTACCGGTCTTGGCGGCAGCCACTACCAGGTCGGTCTGGCGACAGAGGAAGGCGGGAATCTGAATCACATCGACCACCTGACCCACCGCCTCAGCCTGGGCCGATTCGTGGATGTCGGTCAGCAGCTTCAGACCCCACTTCGAGCGCACATCCGAGAGCATCTGCAGACCCCGCTCCAGCCCCACTCCGCGGTAGGAGTGAATCGAGGTACGATTAGCCTTGTCAAACGAGGCCTTGAAGATGATTTCAACACCAAGATTTTGGTTGATCTCCACCAATTTTTGGGCAACCGTGTCGAGCAGCTCGGCCGACTCGATGACACAGGGCCCGGCAATAAGTTTGAGTGCCATTTTCAAAGTTTGCTTAAAATTCGAAGGTGAAAATAGCAATAATTTTTCAATTAACCTATTTTCACCCTCGAAAAGTTACATTTTCTCATTCAAAAACCGTTCGGCCCGCTCCAAATCCTCGGGCGTATCAATGCCGATGGTCTCAAAATCGGTCACCCCGACCCCGATGCAGTAGCCGTTCTCAAGCCAGCGCAGCTGCTCCAACGACTCGGCCTTCTCGAGCGTCGATTGCGGAAGCGAAGTCACCTGTTTGAGCACCTCCGAGCGGAAGGCATAGATGCCGATATGCTTATAGAAGGTGTGGTTTTTGAGCCAATCCTTACGCTCGACACCCCGCAGATAGGGAACTACCGAGCGCGAGAAGTAGAGCGCCTGAGAGTTCGTATCGACCACCACCTTGGGCGAATTGGGATTTTCCAAAGCCTCGATGCCATCGCTCTCCACAAAGGGCTTTACGAGGGTGGCAATCTGCGTGGCGGGGTTCTCGAAGCAGGCCTTCAGGGCCAGCAGCTGCTCACGGCGGATAAAGGGCTCGTCACCCTGCACATTGACCACCACATCGAATTCACGGCCCTGCTTTTCATAGGCCTCGCGGCAGCGATCCGTTCCGCTGCGGTGTTCGGTCGAGGTCATCTCGACCTTGCCGCCAAAGGCCTTTACGGCCTCGTAGATACGCTCGTCGTCGGTGGCAACCACCGCTTCGTCAAGCACACCGGCCACCTGCTCGTAGACACGCTGAATCACCGGCTTGCCCCCCAGCAAAGCCAAAGGCTTGCCCGGAAAGCGAGTCGATGAGTAGCGGGCCGGAATAATGGCGATAAATTTCATCGTTTTCTATTTTAGAAGCTGTCTCTTACTGCAAGGCTATCTTCAACACCTCGTCATTCGTATTTACATAGTGGAAGGTCAGCCCCTCCAGGTACTCGGGCTTAATCTCGGCGATATCCTTGCGGTTACGCTCCGAGAGTATCAACTCCGTGATGCCGGCACGCTTGGCGGCCAGAATCTTCTCCTTCACTCCGCCTACGGGCATTACACGGCCTCGCAAGGTCGTCTCACCCGTCATCGCAATCCGCTCGGTCACCTTGCGGCCCGTATAGGTCGAGACAATCGAGGTCACCATCGTAATACCGGCCGAGGGGCCATCCTTCGGAATTGCCCCTTCGGGAACGTGGATATTGATATCCCACTTCTCGAACTTCTCCTTGTCGATACCCAGCTCCTCGTAGTGGGCCTTCACCCACTCGAAGGCAATCGTTGCCGACTCCTTC
>CAYRPL010000153.1:3827-4269 GCA_964426045.1 uncultured Alistipes sp.
TCACATCGCCCAGATTACCCGTAAGCGAGATGGCTCCCTTTCCGGGGGTCAGCACCGACTCGATGTAGAGGATATCGCCTCCCACCTCGGTCCAGGCCAGACCCGTAACGACACCCACCATGTCGGCTACCTCATACTCATCCTTCAGGAACTTGGGCATACCCAGCACCTTCTCAACCTCTTGGGGCGTAAACTCGGGTGCAAACTCCTCGTCAAAGGCAATCTGCTTGGCACGGGCACGGGCCAACTTGGCAATATGCTTATCTAATGAGCGGACACCCGCCTCGCGCGTGTAGCCCGAGATAATCTGCTCCACAACCTCGGCCGTCAGTCCCATCTCGGGGCCCTCGATGCCGTGGGCATCACGCTGCTTCTGCAACAGGTGGTTCAGGGCAATCTGCACCTTATCCTCGCTCAAATAACCCGGAATGTTAATCATCTC
>CAYRPL010000154.1:0-4247 GCA_964426045.1 uncultured Alistipes sp.
GCTGCAAATTGATGCTTAACAAAATATTTGAATAATTTTCAAACAGCTTCTTAATGTCCAAAAGCTGAGAGCCCATCTAACAAGAATTTTGTTAGACGGGCTCTCGATAAAGCGAAAAAATTCTCTGTCAGAGATTACTTGGCAATCATGCGACCCGAAGCCGACTTGGCGTGGGCGGCCTTCATGCTGTTAATCTCCTTCAGGGCCTCAGCCTTGCGGTTTTCGGTAATCTTCTGCAGGGCCTGGGCACGCTTGTCAACGAAGAGGTTGCTGTTGAGTACGGCGTCGCAGCTCTGCTCACGCTTGATGGTCGGCATCTTGGCGGCGGGAGTCTTGCCCTTCGTCAGCTTGGCAGGTGCAGCGGCACCAAACTCGCTGGCGGGCGTGCAACCCTCCTTGCTGAAGCTCAGCACCTCGCGGTAGAGGTGGCTGGCGTTGTAGTCCTCGTCGTAGGCCACGGCAACCAGCGTGTAGGGCTTATCGTAGCTTACGATGAAGTTGGCCGTAGGCTCATAAGCACCATACCACAGACCCTCGTAGAAGATGGCGTCGGGATAGGTCTCGGTGTCGCTCAGGTCGTTGCCATAGATGTCGTAGTAGTACTCAACATAGTTGCCCTGCAACTCGATGGCTACGGGGAATACGGCGTCACCATCCTCGAGGTAGGCCTCCAGGTCGGTATAGCCGGCAGCGATCATATCCTCCAGGTCGTAGTAGGGGCCGTGCTGCATGGTGATGGTCACATCGGCATAGGTCACCTCCTTGGTCTTGAATACCTCGCCAAAGTACATCTCGTTCAGGAACTCACCGGTGTCGTAGTCCATGATGATAACACCCACCTTATACTCGGTGTTGGGAAGCAGATCCCAAGCCGTGTAGTACTCGTCGCCCTGCGAGAGCTCCCACGATGCAAAGGCGGCATAGTTGCCCTCGTAGGCCTCCTCGATCAAGAGTTTGATGTAGTTCTTGGCATCATCGGCCGTGTAGTAGGCGGGGTATACCAGCCAATTGTAGAAGTGACCCTTGTCCGAGGGGATAATCTCAACCTCGGCATAGTCTACGTCGGGCTCCACGCTGATTTCGAAGGTGCAGTCGGCAGGATTGCCCGAGGCGAGGGTCGTAAACTCGGCCTTCCACATCTGGGTCGTCATCGTACCACCCAGGTAGCCGAAGGCCAGAGCCAGGTACTCGGTCTGGGGACGCAGATGGGTATAGTTACGCGAGTTGTCACCGTAGTAGGTGTACTCGTCAAGCAGGTAGTCGTACTCCTCGTAGAGCAGCGTGAAGATTTCGTCTTCGCTCAGGCCGGCAACCACCGACTTGGTAACGGGAATAACCACATAGGGATCCTCGGTGGTCGTCGTAGCCGAAAGCTTGACAGACGACTGCGTGATGGTACCTATGGTGAGGGTAATCTGGTTCTCCGAAGGCTCGATGCCGGCCGAGGTGTGCTCGTAGGTTGCGAGTTCACCCACCAGCTGGCACTCCTCGTTCCACTTGGCAGCGTAGAGGTAGTACTTGGTCTCGGCGGCGAGCTTCTCCCAGCCCCAATCCATTACACCGGTCTCGCTGTAGATGTCGAAGAAGTCGGAAGCGCTCTCAATCATACCCCAATCCATGAGCTCCTCGATCTTGGCATTCACGGCACCCTGCTGGATGGCCTCACGCATGTCGGTCGTCTCGTAGGTAGCCATCCACTCGTTGAGCTCGGGCTCCGAAACTACGCCACAGAAGTAGGGAACAGCCGTGTGCGAGGGGGTTACCGTCCACTCCAGCGTGAAGTTCGACTCGTAAGCCTCGAAGGTGAAGGTCAAATCGCCCTGGTGAGGAGCCGTGGTGGTGAAGGGGAGCGAAACAATCTCCGTGGTGCGACGGCCGTCGGTCGTCAGACCATAGGTGTAGAGCACATACTCGGTCTCGGGCTCCAGGTAGTCGAAGTAGATGTCGCTCATCGAACCCGTGGCCAGCTGCTCGGTCAGCCACTCCTCGAGAGTTACCTCGTAGTAGGCGGCATACTCCTCGAAGTAGGCCAGGTCATCCTGGAAGAGCTCCTCGTCGTTCTCAAACATATCGAAGAACTCCTTGTTGATAACCATCGGCATCCAGGTAAGCTTCGGATCGGTCGTCTCCACCGAGAAGGTGATGTCGGTGGCTCCTACCGAGGAGATGGTCAGCGTGATGGGCGAAACGTAGCTCAGCTGGCTTACGGTCACCTTTACGCTCTCGGCGCCCTCATAGCTTACGGTTACCTCGGCCGTGCGTACCTCGCCCGTTTCGTTCGAGTCGGCCGAGAACTCAATCATGCGGGGCTTCGTCGTATTTACGTTCAGCCACTCGGCATCCCACTCGGCATCAATCGAAACACCCTCGACGGGATTATCTACCTGGTAGCCGATCGACTGCTCGGTGCCATCCGACTCGAGAGTCAGCTCCGTGGCCCCCAACGTGAGCACGGGCGCGTCGGGCGCAGGCTCGGGCGTGGGCACCACCTCAGGGTCGCTGCTACAAGCGGCAAGACCCATCACCAGGGCCGTTGCCAGCATAAAAATTTTCCACTTTTTCATACTTAAATGTTTTTAGTTTTTAATAATAATTGGGGCTATAGGCAATCGAGACCGTACCATTGCGTGGCAGGCCCCGATTTAATTTCGTTTGTTAGTTGTATTCGTAAGCAACCGAACCGCCTAAGGGGCAGACTACGCAGTTAAGCAGGTCGAGTATATCGAATTCATTTTTGCCCGATACGATGACCATCACCTTGCAGTTATCGGTGTTCCACTTATCCTGCGTCTTGATGGCGGCAATGTACTCGATGCTCTCACCGGCAGCCACTTCGCCTACGCCGGTGCCATAGATGCGGTTATTCTTCTCGTCGCCATACATCTCGCGCAGGCAGTTGCTGTGTACATTCTGCCACGAAGCCGAGGCTCCGCTCTGACGACCCGAGATGTTGTCCTCGAGCACCCAGACGGCCACGCGGTAGTTCTTGGTCTGGGCCGACTTGACGCCCACTCGAACCAGAATCGAACCATCGACCAGCGAGGCTGCTGCGGCAATACCGGCATCGGCACTCTCCTTGTGAAGCTCGTCGAGACGGGTCTCGATGGTAACGCTGTCGTGGGCATACTCCTGCGTGAGGTTAAAGGTCAGCCACGGGTAGTAGCCCAATGTGTTGAGGGTGCGCGAGATAGTCACGGCAGCCGATGAGTAGGCCGGATCACTGCTGTTGTAGGAGTGTGAAGCGACGTGATGATAGAGCGAGCTGTAGTACTCATCGTCGGCCAGAGTCTTCAGAATCTCCATCATGCGCGGGCAGTTCGGGCAATCTGTGCCGGTGTGCTGCAGGAGCATCATCCGGTGGCGGAACGAGAGATTCTCGGAGTCGCTGTCGGCCGGAAGATCGGGAATACCGGCCAGCGCGGTCACCTTCACCGTGTTGGATACCGCAACACCATATACGGCATAGAGCTCGTAGTCGCCCGCCGTCGAGGTCGAGAAGTGGTTGCTTTCCAGCGGCTCCTCCTCCCCGTTGCAGTAGATCTCAACAGGCTCTGTCAATATGCCGGTCACACCCTGCTCGTTGGTGTAGTATACCGTCAGAAGCGCAAAGTCCTCACCGTCGCTCTCGATGATGCTGCGATCGACAACCAGCGCAATGCTACCCTTTCCGGGGGTGGGGGTTATGGGCCCATCGGGCGTAACCGCCGGCTCGTCGGAACCTCCGCCACATGCCGTGAAGAGAAGAGCCGAGAATAAAAACGAAAGAATAAATCGAACTTTCATAGCAAATATTGTTAATAAATGATTGCGTGTATAACCTGTTGCTTTTTAATCTGTTGTTGTAAATATATCAGACTTTGCAAGAGCATATCCTCGTTGCAAATATAGAAAAATAATTTTTAGTTTATCCCCAAAAGCCCAATTTTTTCAATTTTTTTACAATTTTTTAATACCCTTCACCTCAAAATTAAGGATTAAGCAACCGATTTTGTCTACTGAGTTTGACGGTTCAATGTGAAAAGTCGGTGGGCGATGTTTCGTAAAGGTTACGATAGTTGTTTTTGTAACTATTTACATATTAGCATCTTGTGCAAACATCTCAAAATCAAGGTCACAAGTCGGTTACAATGGCGATGACTATGTGGGTAGTCATCCTTGCGACATCGTTTTTGTTACAATTTAGGTATAAGTTACGCACCTTTGGCTTTCAAAGAACGCTTGTTCCAATGCAAAGGTGCGTACACTAT
>CAYRPL010000155.1:0-4226 GCA_964426045.1 uncultured Alistipes sp.
AGAATGACCCTCCACATTGCCGATAAGCGGTGGTGTGAGCGCCCTGCCGAGCCGCAGAAGGTGCGTGTATACGCCTCCGAGACGGCAGATTCGGTGTGGATGCTTATCAACGAGGATACGGTGCAGCTGATGCGCCTGGCTCCCAACATCTATGAGAGCGTAACCTTCAGCCCCGCACTCGAAAACCGCGTGAAGGTGCAGATGGGAGATTTTGTAGACAGCATGGAGTTTAGAAGCGGCAGCGAGCTAAAACGTCCGCAGCCGATGGCCCCTCTGCAAATAGTAGGTCTATAACCGAAAGGTTTGCTTCGAAGGGCAGCCTGTCCGAAAATACCTGTACATAGGGCTCGGCCACAAAGGTCGGGCCCTCACTCTTTTTGGGGCGCAGGTCGAGCCCCTCTGCGGGGTCGATGTAGTGCTCTGAGTAGCGGGGCTCACACTCGGGGTGACCCAATATGCGGAGTACGACGGCCAGAATTTCACGGTTGTAATCGACCAAAAAGCGCCACGAACGCTCATAGAAGGGGGCCAGCAGCTCCCAATAGTAGTCGAAGTAGGGCGAGGATTTGTAGGCCGACAGCAGGGCCTTGGCGTGTTGGTGCTGCCAGCGCTTCGAGTAGTCGAGCTGCACATCACAGACCGGCGTGCGGGGGCGGTTCGAGTGCTGAACGTGGGCCGTGAGATCCATCACCCCCGACGGAGTGAGAATGCGGGCACGGTTGCGCTCCGAGCGCTTGATGAAGTGCTCGTGCAGGTCTATGACGCACTCCCCGCGCAGCAGACGTGCGAGGTAGGCCACCGACGGCAGATAGGATGTGGGCAGAATGGTTTGCATAGGGCAAAGGTAGGGATTCTGTGCAAAATTACCAAACCTTATGCATGCTTGTTGAGCGTAAATCGGAACTCCAAACCGCCCTCGGGGCGATTCATGGCCTCGATTCTTCCGCCATGGAACAGAACGGCATTCTTTACGATGGCCAACCCCAGACCCGTACCTCCGAGTTTGCGCGAGCGCCCCTTATCGACACGGTAGAAGCGCTCGAAGATGCGCTCCAAGTGGCACTCGTCGAGACCCGAGCCATTGTCTGCGAAGCTGAAGCGGTAGCTCTCGGCCGTCTGACTGAGCAGCTCCACCCGCACCTCGGAGCCGCCCGAATAGGCAACTGCGTTGTCGGCCAGGTTGTGGAAGATGGAGTAGAGCAGCGAGGTATTTCCGTACAGGGGCAGCGACTCGGGGAGCTCCAAGCGCAGCTTAATCTCGGTGTGGGATGCCACCGTATCGACTACGGCATCCTCGATTAAGGGGCGCAGGTCGAGCTCTTCGCGTTCGATGAGGGCCGGCGCTTCGTCCATGCGTGTAACGAGCGAGATGTCCTGCAACAGATGTTGCAACCGCTCGGTCTGAGCATAGCTCTTCTCGATAAACGAGGCGCGTATCGACTCCTCCATCGAGGGGTTGAGCAGGATGCTCTCCAGGTAGCCGCGCAGGGCGCTGACCGGAGTCTTCAGCTCGTGGTTGATGTTGTTGGTCAGCTGGCGCTTGATGCGAATCTTCTCCTGCTCCTCGCGCAGAGCTACAGCGTGTTCACGCTCGGCATCGGCCGAGGCTCGTTGCAGGCGGGCATAGAGGTCTACGATGTGGTTCGAGATTTGGCCCAGCTCGTCGTCGGGGAAGGGTTCGATATCTGAGATGTCCTCGCCTCGGTCTAACTTCTCGCTAAACCACCTCAGACGCAGAATGTTTTCGGCTAAGCGAGAGGTGACAAAGTAGCCTACGATAAGCATCAGCAGGGTTACCAAGAGCATATACCAGATGTAGCGGCTGTCGACACTCAGCGTTTCGACCAGCGACCAATCGTAGGGCAGGGCCGTGCGAATCACCAGTGCTCCTTCGCGGCGGGCCGAATAGAAGTAGTCGCCTTGGACCAGCTCGGAGGTGCGACGTGGCGTATGGCCCGCACCCGAACTTAGGGCGCTCTGCACCTCACTGCGCTGCAGGTGGTTGGCCATACGGCCCTCCTCACCCCCGCTCGAGGAGTCGTAAATCACCCGTCCTGTGGTATCAATCAGGGTCAGACGCAACCCCTCGAAGCTCTCCTTGTGGCGCTCGTAGATGCTCTTCGGCTCCTCGCCCTGCTGCATTTCGTGGGCGATGCGCAGGTTCAGCAACTGCAGGCGGGCATCCAACCCATCGGCCTTGTAGACCCGCTCGCGGCTGTGCTGGAAGGCGGCAAAGCAGACCAGCATCACCCCCGCAAAGAGGAGAATCAGCAGAAAGAGGCGCTGCTGGTAGGAGGATTTATAGAAGGAACCCATAGCCGTATCCCTGGCGGGTGACAATTTGGGCCCCGTAGGTGCCTATCTTCTTTCTCAGGCGCATGATATTGACATCGACCGTGCGATCCAGCACCACCACCTCGTCGGGCCAGGCGTGGCGCAGAATCTCTTCACGCGAGAAGATAACTCCGCGGTGCGAGAGCAGCAGATCCAAAATCTCAAACTCCTTCTTGGTCAGCAGCAGCGGTTCGCCATTGAGCATACAGCTCTTGGTCTTGCGGTCGAGCAGCAGCCCCTCGTAGACTACCTGATTCTCTTCAGCGCTTACGGGGGTTGAGGTGCGGCGCAGCACACTCTTCACGCGGGCCATCACCTCACGCATTGCAAAGGGCTTGGAGATGTAGTCGTCGGCACCTAAGTTGAGACCTGCCACCGTGTCATCCTCCGAGTCGCGGGCCGTGCAGAAGATGATGGGAATGTGGGCCGTTTCGGGTTGTTGTTTGAGCATGCGGGCCATCCGAAAACCGCTGATTTCGCCCATCATCACGTCGAGCAGAATCAAATCGTAGTGTGTCAGATCCAGGCGCAGGGCCTCCTCGGCACTCTGGGCCGTATCGACCTCATAGCCCTCGACCTCGAGGTTGAATTGCAGAATCTCACACAACGACTCCTCGTCGTCTACCACCAAGATACGTTTCATTGCCATAGGCGTTTGGGTTTTGTTTCTTGCACAAAAGTACAAAAAACCCACAGAGCACAAATACCTTCGCAGGAAACTTTTATAAAATTGTCACAAAAATAGTATCTTTTACTATCTTTGTACCCATCGTAAAAAAGTTCATACATGGCAAAGCGGATACTCTTTCTGTTGAAACTCTTTTTGGGAACAGCCCTCTGGATGGCGCTGCTCAAACTGCTCTTTATGGCTCTCTATCTGCCTAACGGATACAGCGCTGCGCAGTGGCTGGCAGTGATTCGGCACGGCTTTTCGCTCGATATGACCGTGGCGGGCTACATCTCGGCCCTGCCCTGGCTTCTGATGCTCCTCTCGCTGTGGATTCCCCTCAAGGAGCGGGTGTGGCGAAACATCTTGCGCATCTATGCCCTCCTAATCACCCTGGTTGCCACGGCCGTTTTTACCCTCGATTTGGGGCTCTACGGCTATTGGGGCTTCCGCATCGACTCCTCGGTGCTTATCTACCTCCAAACGCCCCGCGAAGCTGTCGCCTCACTTAGCCTCGCCGATTGGTTGCAGGGCCTTGCCGCTTTCTTAATCATCGCCTGTGGATTCTTCTGCCTTTATGCTGTGCTGATCCGTAGGTTGGAGGTAAAGCCGCTCCCCCTCTCCGCCCGCCTGTGGGGTACGCCGCTGATGCTTGTGTTGGGTGGCCTTTGCTTTTTGGCCATTCGGGGTGGCGTAAGCGTTGCGACGGCCAACATCAGCAAGGTCTACTTCAGTGCCGAGCAGCGTCTGAACCATGCCGCCATCAACCCCCTCTTCTCGCTCCTTTCGACCTTGGGTGATGACAAGGATATGGCCCCGCAGTACCTCTTCTTCGAGGAGAGTGAGCTCGAAGAGAACTTCGAGGAGCTGCGCACCGAGCCTTCGGACAGCCTGCGTGTGGCTTCACACCTGCGCACCTCGCGCCCCGATGTGGTGATTATCCTCTTAGAGAGCTTTGGGCGTGTCTTTACCGACGAGCAGGTGGCCGGTGAGCCCGTAACCCCCCACCTTTTGCGGTGGAAGGAGCAGGGCCTCTGGTTCGAGAACCTCTATGCCAACTCCTTCCGCACCGACCGTGGCGAGGTGGCGGTCTTGAACGGCTATCCGGCCCAGACCCGTATGTCGATTATGAAGTATCCGAACAAGAGCCACTCGCTCCCCTCGATTGCCCGCTCACTCTGCCCCGAAGGCTATAGCAGCTGGTTCGCCTATGGCGGTGATCTGA
>CAYRPL010000156.1:0-4218 GCA_964426045.1 uncultured Alistipes sp.
TTTACAAAGCCGTTCAAACAAATATCGCATTAAAGCAAGGTCAAAATTTGGTCACGCGCGATGTCTCGGGCGAGGGCGTGCAGCAGGCTCTGCTGAAGCTCTTGGAGGGTACGGTGGTCAATGTCCCGCCCCAGGGAGGCCGCAAGCACCCCGAGCAGAAGTTTATCCAGGTCAATACCCGCAACATTCTCTTCATCTGCGGCGGAGCCTTCGACGGCATCGAGCGCAAGATTGCCCAGCGTCTGAACACCCACACCGTGGGTTACGGACAGCAGCAGCGTATCAGCATCGACCGTCGAAATCTGATGCAGTACGTCACGCCCCAGGATCTGAAATCCTTCGGACTGATTCCCGAGTTGGTGGGTCGTCTTCCGGTGCTGACCTTTATGCACCCCTTAAAGCGCGAGGATCTGCTCTCGATTCTCACCAACCCCAAGGATGCCATCACCAAGCAGTATGAGCGCCTTTTCGAGATGGATGGCGTGAAGCTGACCTTCGACAAGGAGGCTTTGGAGTATATCGTCGATAAGGCTATCGAGTTCAAACTCGGAGCCCGAGGCCTGCGTTCGATTTGCGAGCAGGTGATGGTCGATGCGATGTACGAACTCCCGGGGTCGGGTCAAAGCGAGCTGCACATCACCCGCGACTACGCCCGTGAGCGCATCGAGCGAAACCAAACCCTCTCAGCCGGCAAATAGAGAACAAAAAATGAATCGCTCGAGCGATTCATTTTTTGTTTATAGCCCACACATACAAGAAAAAAATCTGATTGCTCATTGCTAATTTCTCATTGCTCATTGAAAAAATTCCTAATTTTTTCTTACCTTTGCAGCCCCAACCTCACAAGAGGAGGGAATGTGGAAAGATTTGACTGATTGCAAACCACAATAAAAAATCGCTAAAACAGCTCTTTTTTATTCAACAGCCAAACAACTTTCCCCCGAGTATTTTTATTTTTTTATCAGGCAGCCCAACTTTTTAGGGCCGCCGGAACAAGGTATCGAAAGTTAAAATATAGAGGTATAAAAATATAGAAAACAATGGGAAAATTTCTTTTTACGTCGGAGTCGGTGTCGGAAGGACACCCCGACAAGGTTGCCGACCAGATTTCGGATGCCATCCTGGATGAGTTTCTGCGCCGAGATGCCAACTCGAAAGTAGCCTGCGAGACCCTCTGCACGACGGGTCTGGTGGTGGTTTCGGGTGAGGTTCGCTCGGATGCCTATGTCGATGTGCAGACCACGGCCCGCCGTGTGATTGACCGCATCGGTTACAATAAGAGTGCCTATCAGTTCGATGCCGCTTCGTGCGGAATCCTCTCGGCCATCCACGAGCAGTCGGCCGACATCAACCAGGGTGTCGTGCGCGAAGAGGAGGAGGCACAGGGTGCCGGCGACCAGGGTATCATGTTCGGCTATGCCTGCCGTGAGACCCGCGAGTTTATGCCCGCCACGCTGATTCTCTCGCACGTTATCCTGAAGGAGCTGGCCGTCATTCGTCGTGAGGGCCTCGAGATGACCTACCTGCGCCCCGACTCCAAGTCGCAGGTGACCATTGAGTACGACGACAAGACCAATAAACCGCTGCGTATCCACACCATCGTAGTTTCGACCCAGCACGACGAGTTTATCCTCCCCTCGGCCGAGTTGAGCGAGAAGGAGGCCGAGCGTCGCATGCAGGAGCAGATTCGTGAGGATGTACGCACGATTCTGATTCCGAGGGTCAAGGCCCGCTTAGAGCGTGCCGGCGACCAGCTCTCGGAGCTCATTGGCGAGGAGTACATCCTGCACGTCAATCCCACGGGCAAGTTCGTCATTGGTGGCCCCCACGGAGATACGGGTCTGACGGGTCGTAAGATTATTGTCGATACCTACGGAGGTCGCGGTGCCCACGGAGGCGGTGCCTTCTCGGGTAAGGACTCCTCGAAGGTAGACCGCTCGGCCGCATATGCCGCCCGCCACATCGCCAAGAACTTGGTGGCTGCCGGAGTTTCGGAGAATATCCTGGTGCAGCTCTCCTATGCCATCGGTATTGCCGAGCCCCTCTCGATTTTTGTCGATACCTACGGCACCAACCACACAAAGTACAGTGACGCAGAGATTGCCACCAAAATTGGTAAACTCTTCGACCTGCGCCCGGCGGCCATTGTCAAGCGCTACGGCCTGAAGAACCCCATCTTCGAGGCTACGGCTTCGTATGGTCACTTCGGCAACCGCCCCTACACCAAGATTGAGAAGGTGTGGGAGCATGGCGTGGAGTGCGAGCGCGAGATTGAGTTCTTCTCGTGGGAGAAGCTCGACTGCGTAGAGCAAATCAAAGCGGAGTTTTCTATCTAAGAGTCGCTATCCGAGCAAAGAATAAGTGGGGTGCCGTAAAAAGCACCCCACTTACGTTTAGTCATCTGATTCCAATACAAAGAGCTCTTCGACTCTCTTTTCAAAGAGCCGTGCCATCTTCAGAGCCAGCACCGTCGAGGGGACAAATCGCCCGCTCTCGATGGCGTTGATGGTCTGGCGACTGACACCAATCGCCTCGGCCAGCTGCTGCTGGGTCATCCGCACCTCGGCACGGGCTACACGAATCCTATTCTCCATCGCCAAGTGCCTTTTTACTCCGCCACAACATCCAGCGATAAAAGGCCAGGAAGATAAGCGGATAGGTTACCAGATTGTAGACCATCACCTCCAGGTAGTCCAGGCTGTTGAAGAGGAAGGTCGCCACAATGATAAAGGCTGCCTGGAGATAGAATCCGGCCAGGAGGGCATTCAGACGCAGACCGGCTATCATCTCATCCTCGACCCGCTCGCGCGAGCAACCGATAAAGATAACCCCCAACCAAAGCCCGATAACGATGTAGTTGTTAATCAGCGTACCCTGCATCTGAAGCGGTTGGAGCAACTGCGACTGCGAATAGTCAAAATCGTAGTAAGCAGAGAAGATTCCCAATACCAGCGCAAGGGCCAGCATCACCCATCCGACCTTCTTAAAGCCGTAGGGCAACAAAAATTCCTTTTGCATTTCATTCCATTTTTTTGAGTGGTACGCGCTTACCACTCGGGTAGCGGCAACTGTCAGCCGTGGCCATTCGACCCGTTTGCCATTGCAAATGTAAAGCATATTTTACATTTTTGCAAGTTTTCGCGACATTTTTTGAGAAAACAGAGATTTTAGCGCTTAAAGGCCAGTTCGAAGAGGGTTTTCAGGGCTCGGGGACGGAACAAGAGGGCCAAAAGCAGGTAGCTCAGCACGCCCACCAAAATCTGGAGTGCGAGCGAAAGGGGAATCGAGAGCGAGGAGCAGCAGCCATGGGCGAACCACTCAACGGCCAGGTACATCACAGCCGTCAGCAGCAGGGCCGGCAGATGGGCAGCCAGGGCCTGCCACCAGCTGAGTTCGCAGTGGCGCGAGGCAGCTGCGAGGTTCACCACCCACTCGATGGCGGCCATGGCGACCACACCCCAGGCGATAGCCATCACCCCGCGCGGGATGGTAAGAATCAGCACCAGGGTCATTGCTACACGCTTCAGAAGCTCGATACGCACCACGACCTTGCCGTCGCTGCGACTTTTAAGGACATTATAGGAGATGGCCGCCAGGGGCATAAAGAGGCCCGAGAGGCACAGAACCTCGAAGTAGGGAACCGTCGGCATCCACTTCTCGCCCAAGAGCAGGGCAAAGAGCTCGGGGGCAACAGCCACCAAGCCCGCCATCACGGGGAAGAGCAGGAACGATACCACCTCTAAGAGCTGGCGGTAGCTGGCGGCAAACTTCGAGGGCTGCTCCTTAATCTTCGAAAGGGCCGGAAAGGTAACACTCTGCACCGACTGCAAGATAGCCAACACGGGCAGATCCTTCAGTTTTTGGCCCTGGTTGTAGTAACCTAAGGTCTGGGTTGAGTAGAGGCGCCCGACAAAGAGCTGCGAGATATTATTATATAAGGTAGCTATCAAATCGGTGGTCAGCAGACGCAGGCTGTAGGGGGCCATGCGCCGCAATGCAGCCCACTCAAAGTGCCCCTCGGGTCGCCAAAGGCCCACCCACCAGAGCATCGCCGCCTTGCTTCCCATCGCCGCCAGGCGCTGTCCCACCAGGCTCCAAACCCCGCAACCGGCATAGGCCATCGCAAGGGCCACAACGCCGCCTGCGAGCGAGGAGAGGAAGACCACCTTCGAGAGGCTGTCGAAACGGAAGTGACGAGCACACAGCGTCTGTTGAATG
>CAYRPL010000157.1:0-4176 GCA_964426045.1 uncultured Alistipes sp.
ATGTGCAAAGATAAACTTTTTAGAATTAATACACACACTTTTGCAGGTGACCCACTTTTGGGGTCAATTCGCTTTCAGCGCCTTTGGATGCTAAAACTTGGAGACCGGTCGAACAACGTAATCCGACTTGACAGATTTGCTTGCCTGGTTGGCCCGCTTACTGCTGCCTGCCATTTGAAGCAGGGGTTGAGAGATTGCTTTGAGTGCCATTTCCGTTGACTTGCCCTTGCTTAACATTAATGGTCATGGAGTAGAGCGAGTTGCGAGAAGATGTGCTATACCCCTCGCCATTGACATTTCCGTATTCAAAATCAAGCTCAAAGGAGATTGAGTCATCTTTTGACATGGCGGTAAATTCGGTATCCAAGTAGGTTCGTCCTTGCCAACGGCTCTTTTTAATTGGCTCCTTTTTAATTTTAAATCCCAATTTTTTAAACAAACTAATCCATCCCTCATAGGAGAGGCTCCAATCAAAACCAAGGGTGGTCCATTCTGTGGGCATACCATTGTAACAAGTTGTATATATAGCTTCGATAATCTCATCCCCATCATGAGACCAAAAACTCCACATATTGACTTGAGCTACCCAACCAGGAGAGTAGCTTGTATCGATCTTTTTCCCCATGCGCTGGAAATCTCCTTTGGTGGTTTTTCCAAGGGTGATATTTTTAAAGATAGGGAAAAATTCTTCCATCTTTAAAGTAGGTCGATTATCCAACACCGCCTCGATGCTTACCGGTTGCTCTTTAGTCAAGGTAAACTCTTGCGTATAGAGGTTGTAGTCTTCTTTAATAATTTCGAGCGTATGTTTTCCGGTCAGCACCTCGTTGCTCTGCCAAGGGGTGGTACCGACCACTTTGCCATCCAATTTGATGGTTGCTTCAAAGGGGTCGGAGATGATTTCGAGCATGCCGTAGATGGGGCGCAGAGTTTGGAGGGTATAGGTGCGGGGCACCTCGGCCACGACCTCGATATTCTCGCTTGCATTTTCGTACCCCTCGGTGCGGGTCTCCACCAAGTAGGTGTTGGCATTGAGGCGGCCGCTCCAGCTGCCCTTGGCCTTAAATTGGTCGTTTACCCAAATCTCGGAGTTCTCGAAGGGGGCCTTCAGCGTCACCTGTGCAAAGTTGGCCTTCAGGGAGGTATTGAAAGGCACGGTGACTCCGTCGGATATGGTAACCGACTGCTGGTAGGAGATATAGCCATCCTTTACCAACTGCACATCATACTGACCGCTCGGGAGTTGCAGATTACAAGGCGCGATACCCCTCTTTTCGCCATTGATATAGACCTCGGCCCCTACGCTACTCGTGCCCACCTGCAGATGTCCAAAGGCAGGTTTGAGCTCTATGTTTAGGTTGGTAGCCCCGGCCGAGGTGATCTCAAACTCACCACTTTTCGAGTGGTATTGCGAGGCCAGAATTTGGTAGCTGTGCTTGCCAATCTCGAATTTCTGCGTAAGGTTGCCACCGGAGAGTTGATGCTGTGTGCCATCAATCAGTACTGTCGCATCCGTAGGGGTAACGTGCAGATTTAAGGCCAGATGGCTCGGTTGCAGGTTGATTGCGAGGCTGTTTGGGCCCGCAGCGGTGATTTCAAACTCGTCTGATTGTGTATAGTGTTGCGGTGCCGAAATTTGGTAGCTGTGCTTGCCAATCTTGAATTTCTGCGTAAGGCTGCCACCGGAAAGCGAAACCATCTTGCCATCAATCAGCACGGTGGCGTTGGCGGGACTGACACGCAGGTCTAAAGGCAGGTGGCTCGGCTTCAGCTCGATGGGAGGAAGATTGGTACACTCCTTCGAGGCCACCAAGGTAAAATCGCCCTCTTGGGGGTAGTGTTGCGGTGCGGTGATGTAGTAGGAGTGGGTGCCAAGTGCGAAACTGGCATAAACAACTCCATCTTTCAACGTTTGGGGCATACCGTCAATCAGCACCGTAGCACCCGGGGTGGAAACGGTGAGTTTTATCCATTGCTGCTTGATCTCGGGCTTGGTCGGGCCCGCCTCGGGAACCGTAATATAGAGTTCGTAGGTCTTCAGTCCCTCGATTTTCTCACTAAAATCGTAGTGGAAGGGGAGGTAGTCGGGGTGGCAAATGAGGATGCGACGCGTTCCGGCCGGCACATAGACCTCATACTGCGAGGGCTTTGGGGACTGCATCTTGCCTACGTTACCCATATTGCCGTCAATGGTCGGATTTTCAAGCGCAACACAGACGCGAATCAAAGCGCAAGGCTCATTATTGTTATCATATCGCGGTTCTACCTTCGCCTTCATGTCGAATGTGCGGCACTCAAAGGTTTTGTAGCGCAGCTCCTGGGCCGTTACTGAAACTATGGTGGCAATAAGCGCCGTCAGTAAAAATAGAAATCTCTTCATCGGGTTGTATGTTTTGAGATACAAAGGTATAAAATAATTACCAATTAAAAAAGTTGATTGCTGACCGCTAAAATAATTGTGAATTGTGAATTGTGAATCGTGAATTATTTTGTACTTTTGTGCCGAATTGAACAACCAAGTGATGAAGACGCTCCATATAGATTCGATCAACGAGCTGCCGGATGTGGCCGAAGCGGTGCTTGAGGCGCTGCAGGGGCGCACGGTGGTTGCCTTTCGGGGTGAAATGGGGGCCGGAAAGACGACCCTGATCCGTGCCATTATGGCTATGTTGGGCTCCGAGGATACCATCTCCAGCCCCACCTTTGCCATCGTGAACCACTACTCGACGGCCGACTCCGAGCCGGTCTATCACTTCGATTTCTACCGCATCGAGCGCCCCGAGGAGGCCTTCGATTTCGGCTATGAGGAGTACTTCTACTCCGGAGCTTTGTGTCTGGTCGAGTGGCCCGAGAAGATTGAGGCTCTGCTGCCCGAGGGGGTGATGACCGTGACCATTACAGCCGATTCGGAGCAGGAGCGAACCATCACGATTGACTAATCCGAAAAATCGTAATTTATGAAGGAGTATATCTCGAAACAGCAGCAGATTCTGCGCCCCGCAGAGCTTATTTATCAGGTGATAAGCCGCTTTGATAACCTCTCGCCCGCCTTGGCCGACAAGGTCGAGGAGTGGCAGGCCGACGAGGACCACTGCTCGTTCAAGGCCAAGGGTTTTAATGTCAAGTTGCGCATCGACGAGAAGGTGGCCCCGAAGCACGTCAAGATTGTGGGCGACGGCGGTATTCCGATGGACTTTGCCTTCTGGATTCAGCTGCACAGCGTCTCGGAGTGCGATACGCGCCTGCGCTTGGTGCTCCATGCCGAGCTGAATATGATGATGAAGATGATGATCGGCTCGAAGCTGCAGGGTGCCTTAGACCAGATTGCCGAGGGTATGGCCAATGCGATGAATGGCCAATTCTAATTGCTTTGCAGGAGCAATAGCTCGGGAGGAGGATTTTTAACAAAGAGTTTTCATGTTTTTCTAACCATTTAACAATTTCCATTATGGCAAAAACCTATCCATGCGAGAGTTGTCCCATGCGGGCCAAGTATGACAAAAATCCTCGATCTCTTGTCGGTCGCTTTTGGCGCTGGCACATCAACTTCTGCCCGGGTTGGAAGGGCTACTTCACCAACCAGAGCCAGGAGCGTCAGACCGAGTTGCGTAAGCAGTATAACTTCACCCGCTACAGAAAGTAATCGGAGGGATGAAACGCATCTTTGAGCGCGTGAAGCGCTGGCTTGCGGGCCTCTCATTTCGCACGGGAGTCATTGTGCTGTTGATGGCGATACCTTTCTATATCGCCTCCTTTGCCCAGATGCTGCTCCCCATCTCGGCGGCCTGGAAGAGCGGTCTGTGGATTGCCCTCTTCGGTCTGGCCAAGACGGCCCAATACGGCGGCCTGACCATCTTAGGCGTCGAGGGCATAAAGCGAATAAAGGCCTGGCGGAAAAGAATTAGGAACCGCCGACAAGCCGAGCGCAGAGGGTAAACTTGTTTACACTATGCCGAGGCGCGAAGGTGGAAAAGCCGCTGAAAGCGGGTTAATTAGGAATTAGGAATTAGGAATTAGGAATTAGGAATTAGGAATTAGGAATTAGGGCCTTCTCCTACAGACAAACAAAAAATGGCGGACCTTTTGTTCGCCATTTTTTCATTGCTAATTACTCATTGCTCATCACTAGTGTCTCGTTTAAACTAATTGAATAGCAACAAGTTATAATCAGGCTCT
>CAYRPL010000158.1:0-4156 GCA_964426045.1 uncultured Alistipes sp.
CACGTCGGTTACTTCGTAACCTCCTCGCAATGACTGAGTGAAGAGCGAGATTTTTTGATTTTAGGTAAGGAAATTTCGACTCGACCGCCGGCTGATGCGGATGGGACATACTAATCGTATTTCCCATTCGCAGCAGACAAGGAGAGGTGAAATTTACCACATAAAATTAAAAAATCTTGTGGGTGTAGTAAGCCGACGCCTGCTGCGTGGGCATAAGAACTATGTCATTCACGTTCATGTGTGCCGGCAGTGAAAGCATCCAATGGATAGCCTCGGCAATATCGGCTCCGGTGAGGGGCTGAACACCCTTGTAGACACCTGCGGCACGCTCCTTGTCGCCATGGAAACGCACCTGAGAAAACTCGGTCTCGACCATACCCGGGCGCACCTCACCCACCTTGATACCGGCCGAGAGCAGGTCGGCACGCATCGCCTGCGAGATGGCATGTACGGCGTGTTTCGAGGCACAGTAGACGGCTCCGTTCTCATAGGGCTCGGTACCGGCAATCGAGCCGATATTGATGATATGTCCGCCCTCACCGGCCTCGACCATCGCTGCACTGATGATGCGTGTAACGTAGAGCAGGCCCTTGACGTTGGTGTCAATCATGGCGTCCCAATCGGCCGAGTCACCTTGGTCGATATGCTCCAGACCGGCAGCCAGGCCGGCATTGTTAATCAGCACATCGACACGACCCAGGGGCTCGAGGAACTCCTTGCAGGCGGCCTCGCTGCGCACATCGAAGTTCAGGGCCAGGCACTCGGCACCCTTGGCCTCAATCTCCTCTTTGAGGAGTGCCAGGCGCTCGGCACGGCGGCCCGTAATGATGATTTGCGTATCGGGAGCGGCCAATCTGAGGGCCGTGGCACGTCCGATTCCCGACGTGGCTCCCGTAACCAAAATTCGCTTCATATCTTTTATTAAATAATAAATCCGTGGTTCAAGTGGCAAAAATAGGAAAAATTTGTGTTACTTTGCATCTCGATTCAAAGTTTTTGGAGCAAAAGATGAATCTTGCACTCTTCATAGCCCGTCGCACAGCCCAGACCTCGGAGGAGAACCGCCCGGGGGTGATGGTTCGCATTGCCACCCTCGCCGTAGCTTTAAGCCTTGCGGTGATGCTGTTGTCAATGGCTGTCATCATGGGTTTCAAGCGTGAGGTAAGCCGCAAGATTGTCGGATTTGCCGCCGACATCGAGCTGACAGACATCCGCTCGGGAGCGGGCCCCGAGAGCCATCCTATTCGCTACTCGAAAGAGCTGCAAGGCCTCTTCGAGGGGGAGAAGCAGGTGGCAGGTGTGCAGTCCTACCTGACCCTGGGAGGCGTCGTCAAGAGCCGTGAGGGGATGCAGGGCACGCTGGTCAAGGGGGTGGGTGCCGACTACGATACCCGCTTCTACGAGGAGCTGCTCGTCGAGGGTCGCATGCCCCGCATCGGGGATTCGCTGCGCCACAAGGAGTTGCTGCTCTCCGAAGGCGTGGCCCGCAAGTTGGGGATAGCGGTCGAGGAGCGTATCGAGCTGCTCTTTATGGATGGCAGCGGAGAGCCCCGCCGTGACCGCTTCAAACTCGTGGGACTCTACCGCTCGGGCATGGAGGAGGCCGACAACCGCTATGCACTGACCGACGCCCGCAACTTAAGACGCATTTTGGGTTGGGATGCCGACTGTGTCTCGGGCTTTGAACTGACGCTGCACACAAGCGACGAGGCCGACAAGACGGCCGACCGGCTGAACCTGGCCCTTTTATACAGCGAGTGGGAGGGAGCCGAGAATTTAGTGGCTCGCAGTGTGCAGCAGCGCTACCCCGCCATGTTCGACTGGCTGCGCACCCACGATGTCAATGCCGCAGTGATTCTGGGCATCATGCTCATCGTGGCCCTCTTCAATATGACCTCGGCCCTGCTGATTTTGGTCTTTGAGCGTACCCGCATGATTGGCATGCTGAAGGCGCTGGGTATGACCAACCGCAGCTTGCGGGCCATCTTCCTCTACCGCGCCCTCTTTATCATGGGTCGGGGCGTTGTGTGGGGCAATGTGGCGGCCCTTGTGCTGGCCCTTGCGCAAAAGTGGGGCCACATCATCAAGCTCGATGCCTCGGGGTACCTGCTCTCTGAGGTTCCCATCGCCATCGAGTGGAGCTGGTGGGTGGCCATCAACCTGGGAGCCGTGGCCCTCATTCTACTGCTGCTCACCCTGCCCGCCTCGATTGTGGGCCGCATACGACCCGAACAGAGTATCCGTTACGAATAGACCAAAGTCATGAAACCATACAATCAACCCAATCAAAGCAAAGGTGAGGAGGTGCGTGAGATGTTCGACCGCATCGCCCCGAAGTATGACCTGCTGAACCACACCCTCTCGGCCGGCATCGACAAGATTTGGCGCCGCCGCGTGGTAAAGATTGCCCGCCGCCACCATCCGAAGCGAATCCTGGACATGGCAACCGGAACCGGCGATTTAGCCATCGCCTTAGCCCGTCGGATTACCGACGCCGAGGTGGTGGGCATCGACCCCTCCGAAGGGATGCTTGCGGAGGCCCGACGCAAGATTCAGCGGGCCGGATTGGAAGAGCGCATCCGCCTTATGACGGCCTCGGCCGAGGAACTGAAGGGGGTGGCCGACAACAGTTTTGACGTGGTGACGGTCGCCTTCGGTGTGCGCAACTTCGAGCAGATGGAGCTCGGACTGAAGGAGTTGCAGAGAGTCTTACGCCCGGGCGGCATGCTGATTGTGCTGGAGTTCTCGAACCCGACTCTGCCGTTAGTTGCAGGGCTCTATCGCTGGTACTCGCACCACATCCTGCCCCGCATCGGAGGGATGGTCTCGAAGGAGCGTGCGGCCTACGAATACCTCCCCGCCTCGGTCGATGAGTTCCCCGCACCCAAGCGCTTTATCGAGCTGCTGCACACACTCGGATTTACCGATGGCCGCAGCCGCTCGCAGAGCCTCGGCATTGCCCAAATTCACACGGCACTGAAACGCTGACATCGAATGGCAAAAACCCTCAAATACCTCTTGGGGCTCCTTTGTACCACCCTTTTGGTCGGCTGCGGAGGGCTGCAAAGCAAGTTCGGGCTGGTGGAGGTACTCTCGGCCGAGCGCCTCGGTTCGTCGGGTCTTGAATTGCAGGTACGCCTCGAAAATCGCACCCGCCATCCGCTCAAAATTGAGCAGGGCGAGGTGGTGCTCCACTACCAGGCAGAGCCCCTGCTAAGGGGTGAGCTGCGGGGTGAGGTGCTTTTTGAGGGGCGAAGCGACAAGCCCGTCACAACCCGCTGGAAGCTCCACAGCAACGACCCGGGGGCCCTGCTGCTCGCCGAAAAGTTGCTCTTAGAGCGGCGCTACGAGGAGCTCTCAGCCGACTACCGGTTGGAGGTCAGATGGCGTGGCGTAAAGCGAAGTTTTTCGGCCCAAATGGTGCCGTTACGCGAAACTCTCAGCACCTTTGAGGTTACAACAACCCCTCTATCCACAGACCCCGATTGATGCTTTTTTAGCTCGCAGGTGTTGAAACCTGGCGACTTTTTGCTATCTTTGCTCCGAATAAAGTTTTCTAAAACAATGAAACGAGGATTCATAACCCTTTGGGGGATGGTTTTGATTCTGCTTTTTGCAGGCCTTTGGGCGCCCTGTGCGGCCCAACGTCTGACCGCCATCAAGGCGGAGCTGGCCCAGCCCGTGACCGACACCCTGAGCCTGCGCACGGCCACCGTCACGGTGAGCGAGGAGGCTCCGGCTGCCGAGGCTCTGACCCGCATCGGCACCCCCTCGAAGAGCGCCAAGTTCCAGGGATGGCGGGTCTGCATCTTCTCGGACAACACCGCCGAGGCCCGCTCGAAGGCCCAGCAGGCCAAAGATAGCTTTTTGGAGCACTTTGCCGGCATTCCGGTCTACAGCGAGTATGTGAGCCCCTACTTCCGTGTCTCGGTCGGCAACTGCACCACCACCGAGGAGGCCATCATTCTGCTGAACCGCGTAAACAAACTCTTTCCGAAGGCCTTCGTCAAACAGGAGCAGCTGACGTTGGAGAATCTGCTGGAATAAGCAAGGTGGCAATGAGCAATGGACAATGAGCAATATGGATTGGAAAGTTGCAAAAATTGAGCACATTCACAACCGAAGTGCAAAATAAAGGATCAACGACAATACAAAA
>CAYRPL010000159.1:0-4133 GCA_964426045.1 uncultured Alistipes sp.
ATCCGTCGCAACCGTAGCGAATTGCTGCATGAGCAATCACCTCGTTGCCTTTCATCAGTCTTACATCTTTCTCTGCCATATTGCTACTCAAATTTTTGTCTGTAAACTGTTATACAGGCATCGGGGCACGAAATACCACACGACGCACAACCCGTGCAGGCATCCGGATTGGCCATCTGAGCCACGGGATAGCCCTTGCTGTTCACCTCAACCGACAGAGCCAGAACCCCCAGCGGGCAGGCTGCAGCGCAGACACCGCAACCCTTGCAGCGCTCTCGATCAACGAGAATCGTTCCTTTAATTTTAGCCATAATAGAATTTTGTTAGTTTGTAAAGTCTTTTTTTACCGGACTACTCCTCAAACGAGTGAATTACTACACCCGAGCGAAGTTTGGGCTCAAACCAGGTCGTCTTGGGAGGCATGATGTTGCCCGTATCGGCGATGTTGATGAGCTGCTGCATCGATACAGGGTAGAGAGCGAAGGCCACCTTCATCTCACCGCTGTCTACGCGCTTCGAGAGCTCACCCAGACCGCGGATACCACCCACAAAGTCGATACGCTTCGAGGTACGCAGATCCTTGATGTCGAGAATCTTGTCGAGTACCAGATTCGAGAGTACCGTAACGTCGAGCACGCCAATCGGATCGTTGTCGTCATAGGTGCCGGCCTTGGCGGTCAACGAATACCACTCACCCTCCAGGTACATGGCAAAGTTGTGCAGACCGCTGGGGCTATAGATCTCCTTGCCCTTCTTCTCCACCTCGAAGTCCTTCTTCAAGGCCTCAACAAGCTCGGCGGGGGTCAGACCATTCAGATCCTTCACTACACGGTTGTAGTCGATGATGCGCAGCTGGCTGGCGGGGAAGGTCACGGCCAGGAAGAAGCAGTACTCCTCATTACCGGTGTGGTTGGGGTTCTTCGACTGGCACTCGGCACCTACGCGGGCAGCAGCAGCCGTGCGGTGGTGACCGTCAGCTACATACAGAGCGGGAATACCGGCGAAAATCTCGGTTAGGCGGTCGTTGAGGGCCTTCTCGCGGATTACCCACATGTGGTGACCAAAGCCATCCTCGGCTACGAAGTCGTAGTCGGCGGGATTAGCCTTCACTACGCTCTCCACGATAGCATCCACCTCGGCGTTATCGGGGTAGGCGAAGAATACGGGCTCGATGTTGGCCTTCTGGTTGCGCACATGAATCATACGATCCTCCTCCTTATCGGGGCGCGTAAGCTCGTGCTTCTTGATGGCACCCGAGAGGTAGTCCTCATAGTGGCAGCACATAGCCAAACCATACTGCGTGCGGCCCTCCATGGTCTGGGCATAGACGTAGTAGTACTCCTCCTGATCCTGCTGCAACCAGCCCTTCTCACGCCACAGACGGAAGTTCTCCATAGCCTTCTCGTAAACCTCCTGCGAGTGCTCATCGGCGATGGGATCGAAGTCGATCTCGGGCTTGATGATGTGGAGCAGCGAACGCTCGGTAGCCTCAGCCTTGGCCTCTACCGAGTTCAGCACGTCATAGGGACGCGAAGCCACCTCCGAAGCATACTCCTTCGGGGGGCGAATACCTTTGAACGGTTTAATTCTTACCATAATATATATAGGTATAGTTTTGTTAATTCACAATTCACAATTCACAATTATATCGACTATCAGCCTTTATATCAAGAATCGATTTAGGGGAAATTCCTAATTCCTAATTCGCAATCCCCATAATTGTGAATTGTGAATTATGAATTGTGAATTGAATTCTACTTGTTTACCTGGAACTTCGTGATTCCCTCCTTCAGGTAGCCTACCGTCTGACGAGCAGCGGCCAGACCGGCGTTGATGTTGGCCTCGGCGGTCTCGGCTCCCATCTTCTTGGGGGTGCCGAAGTAACGCTTGCCAAACTTCTCGGCATAGGCATCCTTTAACTCGGGAGCAACGTCGGCGATGTACTTCAGATCCTCACGCTCCTCCATAGCCTTCATCAGGCCCTCCTCGTTGATTACCTCCTTGCGGGCGGTGTTCACCAAGGTAGCACCCTTAGGCATCGACATAGCCAGCTCATAACCAATCGAGCCCTTCGTCTCAGCCGTTGCGGGGATGTGCAGCGAGAGGTAGTCGGCAGCAGCGTAGAGCTCGGCCACCGAGTTCATCTTCTTCACACCGTCACGCTCAAAGACAGCCTCATCGGTGATGAAGGGGTCGTAAGCGATTACGTTCATACCCAGCGCCTTACCCTTCAGACCTACCAAGCGGCCTACGTTACCGTAAGCGTGGATGGCCAGCGTCTTGCCCTGGAGCTCCGAACCGGTACCGGGGTTGAACTGGTTGCGGGCCATGTAGACCATCATACCCAGTGCCAACTCGGCTACTGCGTTCGAGTTCTGACCCGGGGTGTTCATCACAACCACACCGCGCTCGGTGGCAGCGGCCAGGTCTACGTTGTCATAACCGGCACCGGCACGAACAACAATCTTGAGGTTCTTGGCGGCAGCAATCACCTCGGCCGTAATCTTGTCCGAGCGAATGATGATGCCCTCAACATCGGCTACAGCCTCCAGCAGCTGAGCCTTGTCGGTGTACTTCTCCAAGAGTACCAGCTCCAGGCCGGCACCCTCCACAATCTCTTTGATACCATCTACAGCCTTCTTTGCAAAGGGCTTCTCGGTAGCAACTAATACTTTCATTGTTTGTATAGCAGTTTTAGGGTTTTCTATTTTTACGTTGGAAGAATCCCACACCGAAACCTCATCCGCAGGGACGGTGTATCCGGTGGGGATTCGTTGGATGATTGCCACAATGGGGCAGGACTACTTGTGAGCAGCCTCAAACTCCTGCATGCAGGCAACCAGAGCCTCTACCGAGGCCTTCGGGCAGGCGTTGTAGATCGAAGCACGGAAACCGCCAACCGAGCGGTGACCCTTGATACCTACCATACCCTTTGCCTTGGCAAACTCCATGAACTCGGCCTCATACTGCTCCTTACCCTCGGCCATTACGAAGCATACGTTCATCAGCGAGCGATCCTCCTTGGCAGCCGTACCTACGAACATCGAGTTGCGATCAATCTCGTTGTAGAGCAACTCAGCCTTCTCCTTGTTGAGCTTGTACATAGCCTCAACACCACCGAGCTCCTTCACCCACTTCAGGGTCTGGTACATTACATAGATGGGGAATACGGGAGGCGTATTGAACATCGAGTGGTTGCGCTGCTCCTCGGGGAAGTGGGTAGCGTAATCAACCATCGTCTGCAGCTTGCGCTCCGACGAACCAATCAGATCCTTGCGAACAATCACAAAGGTAACACCTGCGGGGCCTACGTTCTTCTGGGCACCACCGTAGATCATACCATACTTCGTAACGTCAACCGGACGCGACATGATATCCGACGACATATCGGCTACCAGCGTGATGGGGCTGTCGATATCCTCGTGAATCTCCGTACCGTAGATGGTGTTGTTGGTGGTGATGTGGAAGTAGTCGGCATCGGTGGGGATGGTGTAACCCTTCGGAATGTACGAATAGGTCTTATCCTCCGACGAAGCAACGATCTCAACCTCGCCATAATACTTGGCCTCCTTAGCAGCCTTCTTGGCCCAAACACCCGTCTGCAGGTAGGCAGCCTTCTTCTTAAGCAGGTTGGCAGGAACCTCAAAGAACTGGGTCGAAGCACCACCACCGAGGAAGAATACGGCGTAGTTGTCGGGAATGTTCAGCAGGTCGCGCCACAGCTGCTCAACCTCGGCCATTACACGCTCCCAACCGGGAGTACGGTGCGAAATCTCAAGAATACCGATACCGGTGTTGTCGAAGTCACGAATAGCCTCGATAGCAGCCTCAACAGCCTGCTTGGGCAGAACACAGGGTCCCGCATTGAAATTGTGCTTTTGCATAGTAGTTTTATTGGTTTTAAGGTTTATAAAAAATTTATCTAATTCTTCATCGAATCCACGCTCCGATAATCCATACAAATATAGCCATTTTTTTTCATTCGGCAAACATTTCGACCTTTTTTTCGTCGCTTTTTTCACCCTTGCCGCCCAAACCATTCGCCGAAGAGAAAGAATCCAAGCGCAAGCGACAAAATAGAGCACATTCACAACCGAAGTGCAAAATAAAGGATCAACGACAATACAAAAAAA
>CAYRPL010000160.1:0-4085 GCA_964426045.1 uncultured Alistipes sp.
TAGGAATTAGGAATTAGGAATTAGGAATTAGGAATTAGGAATTAGGAATTAGGAAGGGTCTTAATCCTCTCAGTCATTCCGAGGGAGCGAAGCGACCGTGGGAATCTGATATCAAAAACTCCACACTAAGCCACCTCCTTTTCAAATGGGCAGGGGCGTGTGTAATAAAAATGAGCAAAGAGCAATTAGCAATTAGTAATTAGTGCCTTAATCCTCTCAGTCATTCCGAGGTGGTTATCGCAGATAATCGACGTGGCAATCTCCCAAGATTTGCAAATCGTTGAGCTGACTACCTTTTTATTTTTAGGAGATATGGAGACTCCCACAACTCATATAATTCCTAAAATTCCCATAACTCCCGATAATTATTTTGAATTTTGAATCTTGAATTGTGAATTTTTATTACCTTTGTGGTGCCGAGCAGTGGCGGCTGTGTGCCAAAGCTGCAAAGTTGACATATTTTTTGATGAAAGTGTATTCGCTTTTATTCCTTGAATGGAAATCTGGAAAATTTCACTTGACCAAGGAGAGCAACACACTCGTCACCTTGTATTGGTTCCTGCCGGGCGTAATTCTTGCCCCGCACCGATACGGGTGTGGGGTATTGTTTATTTGGTCAAAGGTATTCCAGAACCTCCATTCAGATAGACGAATCGGCCTCACACTTTTCTATTTTTATACCCCCATTTTGAAGTCGGATGGATTTTAAATTTAAAATTGGTTTAACCTAAAATTTAAATGCATATGAGAATTTTATTTGTTCTTTTATTGATGATCTTCGGCGGCAACATGGATGGCTTTGCAATAAAGAAGAGCTCCTCCAAAAAATCCAAAATGCAAAGAGTTGATATTGATTCTATTCCCGATAGCCAAATGATTTTCTATAAAACAAATGATATGAAACCCATAGAACTCCCTGATTCTGTATATGATGGGAGAAAGGTTCTTCATAATTCATACTTTACTTTCGAGCACTCATACATAATAGTTTTTGATGGTGAAATCACTAAAATTCCTGATGGGGCTTTTATGGGAATTGAGAATTTATCGGAAATCACTCTTCCCTCAAATGTGGTCTCTATTGGAGTTGACGCCTTCTGCGGGTGTGATAATTTGCGTAAAATTTCACTCCCTGCAGGTCTAAAGACGATTGGTGTAAGAGCGTTTAATAGTTGCCTAAAGTTGAGAAGCATTACAATTCCTGATTCTGTAGAGAATATAGGTGTTGGTGCGTTTGTAAGTTGCTATGGTCTGCAGGAATTTTCCGGAAAGTTTGCCACAATTGATGGTAAAAGCCTCATTTCCGACGGAAAACTTATTTCTATTGCTGTCAATGGGTTAAAAGAATTCACCATTCCCACAAACGTCAAAGAAGTTGACTTGTATTCGGTGAATTGGTTCACAAACAACACTGACAAGCCTTTTGTTGTATACTGCAAACCTGACGCGCCCCCACATACTATTGGGGCGGACTCCTCGCATTTTGCTGGTGATTTGCAGTTTAATACGATTGTCTATGTCCCCGCTGTCTCTTTGGAGCTATATCAAAAAGATCCAAACTGGAGCCGCTTTAAAATAGTGGGTTATGTATATTGACAATAACTTAAATTCAATTTTTAAACTTAAATTATTATGAAAAAACATCTTCTTTTTATCGCAGTTCTTCTGTCCTGCTTAGGTTGTGCATCTAATTTTGCGGTGATGACATCCAACGAAAATCTATTGGCTCTAACCAAAATCACCGATTCCGAAGATCCATGTTTCGATCCGGCCGGTGGAGATTATGGCAAAAATCTCTTCTTTACCATTGCAGAGGATGGCAAATGGTCTAATATCTACAAAAAAGAGAATGTCTTGGTGGGAGCTCTTTCTCCGAAGACATCCGGACATAATCGCCATCAGTCTCCCACCTATTGCGATTCGTTACAAAGAATAGCCTTTACTTATTGGGGTGAAAGTAGTCGCCAGTTCGAGATTTACTCCATGGATGCAAATCAGGGAAAGGCTCTTTCTCAGGTGATTGAATCGACTTCGTCTACAGAAGTCCAGCCGAATTATGCGCCCAATGGTGAGTGGTTGGCATATGCAAAATTCCCGAATATTATCTATGGAAACCCTAAGGAGCGCTATATGAAACCTCAAATGTTGGCAAACTATTATAGACAGTATGAGCTTTGGATTAAGAATCTGAATACGGGAGAGTCCATCCTTCTTGGAAAGGGCTTGCAGCCGGCTTTCTCTCCCGATGGTGAGAGTATTGCTTTTGTGAGATTTGCAGAGGACGGAAAGAGCAGTGATATTTGGATTATGTCTGCTGACGGGTCGAATGCTGTTCAGATTACCAATGGAAAAGGTTATGCTCAGTCACCGAAATGGAGTCCTGATGGACAACAGATTATCTTCCAAATGAGTACAAAAGATAAACCCGACCATGACCTCTATATTATCGGTATCAACGGAGAACATCTTACTCAATTTACGCTGAATAAGTCGTCTGATATTCAGCCCATTTGGACAAAAGATAATTATATCTACTTTTCGTCTGACCGTGGCAGCAAGCCAGGAAGTTATCAAATTTGGCGATTTAGGATGAAATAACCGACCCGGTAGACACAACTGACTAGGTTTATTGTGCCCTGCTTAACCGCAGGGCTTTTTTATCTTCTTACCTAAAGGAGGAGTCAAAGACAGATGGATTATAAATGTGTGCTAATTTCTTAAATTATTTTGAATTTTGAATCTTGAATTGTGAATTTTTATTACCTTTGTGGTGCCGAGCAGTGGCGGCTGTGTGCTAAAGCTGCAAAGTTGACATATTTTTGATGAAAGTGTATTCGCTTTTATTCCTTGAATGGAAATCTGGAAAATTTTCAACGGAACAAGGAGAGCAACACACTCGTCACCTTGTATTGGTACCTGCCGGGAGCAGCTCTTGCCCCGCACCGATACGGGTGTGGGGTATTGTTTATTTGTTCCAGGTATTCCAGAACCTCCATTCAGATAGACGAATCGGCCTCACACTTTTCTATTTTTATAACCCCACTCTTTTTTAGGTCGGAAGGGTAATGTTTGCTTGATTCGTGCGAAAAGTTCCCACCTTGTCTGACGGCTCTTTTTCGACGATTGACAGCAATGCTGAGCGACTAAATTTTTATACACTTATTAACTAATAAAAACTTAAAAAGATGAAAAAAATTTTACTTGGCGTGCTGCTTATGTGCGGCGTTACCGTAAGCTCGTTTGCTCAGGGAAACTGGGCTGTCAGCTATCAGGGTGAATTGAATGTGGGTTATGCCATCAGTGGCAAACTGAAGAACGATGCCGGGGAGGCAATCAAAACCAACTTCTCGCGACCCTTCGTTGAGACCATTCATGGTGTGCGCATAGGCGATTACCTCTATGCCGGTGTGGGTGTGAGCGTTCAGTATGCCTATGGCAATTGGGTAACCGGTGATGACTCAATACAATTTGCCAGTTATACGAGTGACCTGAAGTGGAATACCCTCAATTTGCCTATCTTCTTGAACTTGAAGGGTTACTATCCCGTGTCGGATGATTTCCAACCCTATGTGTCGGTAAGCCTTGGTGGCTCGATGATTCTCTCCTCAGATTTGAATGTTTCGGCATCGGAGGAGCACCGCAGCCCCCAGCAGGGTGGTTTCCATTACTACGAAACGGTCGATCTGAAGCACAAGGGAGGTTTCTACTACGACTTTGGTCTGGGCTTTAACTATAAGAAGCTCAACTTTGGTTTCGGCCTGATGCACCAGACGATGAAGATTAAGGGTGAATATTCTGAAGATTGGGTCTCGAATTCGAAGTATGACTATTCGGAGAGCGAGCAGGCCACATGGAAGGTTAATTCGTTCTATGTAAAGGTCGGTCTGAAGTTCTAATTCTCCTCTTGACACCTTATTCTGCCCGGGTTCCGCTGGAACTCGGGCATTTTTATTCTCCCTTGCGGCAATCCGCAAGAGCAAAGAGCAAAACAATTCCTAATTCCTAATTATTTTTTACCTTTGTCGAAAAGTAAGTAACTGTTTGAATTTTATTGAAAAATATTTTTATGCAAACATATAATATCT
>CAYRPL010000161.1:0-4065 GCA_964426045.1 uncultured Alistipes sp.
CTGCCCCGACCCAAAACCAGATTGCTGCCAAAATTCTTCGAAATACCCCCCAAAAAGGCACTTCCCTCGCCCGCCTCCACATGGTTGAACCAGGCAACCATGGTCGAGGTGGTCGTCTTGCCGTGTGTGCCGGCTACGGCCATCACATACTTCCCCTCGGAGAGGTAGCCCAGCATCTGCGAGCGCTTCTCGATGCGAAAGCCCTCATCGCAGAACCAACGATACTCCTCATGCTCCTGCGGTACGGCCGGCGTATAGACCACCAGCGTTGTGGCGGGGTCACGAAAGGCCTCGGGAATCAACTCGACACCCTCCTCATAATGAATCTGCGCCCCCTCGCGCTCCAACTCCTCACAAAGCGGCGTGCGTGTGCGGTCATAGCCCGCCACCGTGCGTCCCTCGTGCATAAAGAACCGGGCCAGGGCACTCATCCCTATTCCCCCGATTCCCAAAAAGTAAACATTTCTATATTGGGTTGTGTTGCTGTTCATTGTCGTCTGTTTTTTGTTGAGCCGTATTGCTGTTCGCCCCATTATAATTGGGTTGTGTTGCTATTCATTGTCGTCTGTTTTTTTGTTGGGCCGTATTGCTCTCCATCGTTGTCATCCTATTCATTGCTCATTACTCATTACCCATTGTAGATGCTCTACCATATCTTTTTCAGCTCCTTAACAATGCGCTCGGCCGAGTCGCGAATCGCCAACTTTTCTATATTTTGGCTGAGCAAATCCAATCGTTCGGGGTCGCTGACCAGTTGCAGCGCCTCCTCCATAGCCTGCTCTACAGCCTGGGAGTCCTTGACCATCACCGCAGCACCCTTCTCCACCAGCGCCATCGCATTCTTGGTCTGATGATCCTCGGCCACGTTGGGCGAGGGGACAAAGAGAGTCGGCTTACCCACTAAGCAGAGCTCCGAGACGGTGCAGGCGCCACTGCGCGAAATCACCAAATCGGCCGCCGCATAGGCATAATCCATCCGCTCGATAAAGGCCCCCTGCCAAATATCCTTCGAGGGGTACTTCTCAAGGTGTGTGCGCATCTCCTTCTCATAGAACTTTCCGGTCTGCCAAATCACCTGCACGGGGCTCTCGCCCTGCAGCTCGGCCGTCCAACGCTTGAGCATATTGTTCAGCGTGCGAGTGCCCAACGAACCTCCGACCTCCAAAATCACCGGCTTCTTATCCGTAAATCCGAAGTATTCGAGCGCCTCCTTTCGAAGCTCCGAACCCGCCGAGAAGCGGCCTCGCAACGGATTTCCGGTCATCACAATCTTCTCCTTCGGAAAGAAGCGCTCCATTCCGTCGTAGGCTACGCAGATGCGTTCGGCCCGCTTCGAGAGAATCTTGTTCGTGAGTCCGGCATAGGAGTTCTGCTCCTGAATCAGGGTCGGAATCCCCATGTGCTGGGCCGCCCACAGCACCGGTGCCGAGGCGTAGCCGCCAAAGCCCGCCACCACATCGGCTCCAAAGTCACGAATAATCTGCTTGGCCCGACGTATGCTCTTGACCACCTTGTAGGGAACCAGGATGTTGTGCCAATCCATTCTACGCTGCAGGCCCGCAATAGGAACCCCCTCGATGCGATAGCCCAGGGCGGGAATCTTCTCCATCTCCATCTTCCCCTCGGCCCCCACAAAGAGAATTTCTATCTTTTCGCCTTGCAGCTCCGCTTCTCGGATTAAGGCTTCAGCCACCGCAACGGCCGGATAGATATGTCCACCGGTTCCACCACCGGAAAGAATCACCTTCTTCATATTATTCCAAACTCAAATTTCAAGTCTTTAAAGCCTCCGTATTACAATTCATAATTTTCAATTTTGATTTACGATTTATGAATTGTGAATTGTGAATTGCCCTCTACCTTCCCCAGGTCTCGCGGTCTAATGAGCGGTAGTTGATTGCCTCGGCGATGTGCGGGGCCGAAATCTGCTCCTCACCCGCCAAGTCGGCAATTGTGCGGGCCACCTTCAAGATGCGGTCATAGGCTCGGGCCGAGAGGTTCAGACGGGCCATGGCCCGCTCGAGCAGGGCCCCCGATGCGGCATCTAAGCGGCAATACTCACGCAGCATCTTCGAGTTCATCATCGCATTGGTGTGAACCCCCTCCACGCCGCGGAAACGCTCGGCCTGCACCTTACGGGCCTGAATCACCCGCTCGCGAATGGCCGAACTCGGCTCTCCGACCTCGGTCGAAGCCATCTCCTGAATCGAGACGGGGGTCACCTCGATATGGAGGTCGATGCGGTCCATCAGCGGGCCCGAGATGCGGTTCATATAGCGATGCACAGCCCCCGGGGCGCAGCTGCACTCCTTGGTCGGATGGTTGTAGTAGCCACAGGGACAGGGGTTCATCGAGGCCACCAGGGTAAAGTTTGCGGGGTACTCGACGCTGTACTTGGCACGCGAGACGCTGATGCGTTTATCCTCGAGCGGTTGGCGCATCACCTCCAATACCGAGCGTCCGAACTCGGGCAGCTCATCCAGAAAGAGCACGCCGTTGTGTGCCAACGAAACCTCTCCGGGCTGGGGCGACTGTCCGCCGCCAATCAGTGCCACGGGCGAGGTGGTATGGTGCGGGGTGCGGAAGGGTCGGGTGGTGAGCAGCCCCCGCTGCGGCCCCAACTTTCCGGCCACCGAGTGTATCTTGGTCGTCTCCAGTGCCTCTTCGAGGCTCAGTGGAGGCAGAATTGTCGGAATACGACGGGCCAACATCGTCTTGCCCGAACCCGGGGCGCCAATCATGATGACGTTGTGACCACCGGCTGCGGCAATCTCCAGCGCACGTTTGACATGGGCCTGCCCCTTGACATCCGAGAAGTCCTCGGCATAGCGGTTTACGGTGGCTGCGAGCCCCTCTTTGTCCGGTGGTGTGGCCGAGCTGAGTTCCCGCTCGCCATTCAGCCACTCGATTACTTCGCGCAGGTGCTTCACACCCAAGACCTCCAAGCCGCTTACGACAGCCGCCTCGGCGGCATTCTCTTCGGGGACCACCAGACGCTTGAGTCCCTTTTCGCGGGCCATGGCCGCAATGGGAAGTACACCCTTCACGCCACGCAGGGAGCCATCGAGCGAGAGCTCTCCCAAAAAGAGGCTCTCCTCCAACTTCTCGACTACCACCTGCTCCATGGCACCCAGAATGCCGACCGCTATCGGCAGATCGAAGCCCGAACCCTCCTTGCGCAGGTCGGCCGGAGCCAAATTGACGACAATCTTCTTGCCCGAGAAGCGCTTCTCACAATTCTCGAAGGCCGAGCGGATGCGCTCCTCACTCTCCTTGACGGCGTTGTCGGGCAACCCGACCAAGTAGAGACCAAGACCCATCGAGAGGTTCACCTCGACGGTAACCTCCAGGGCGTCGATTCCGACAACTGCTCCGGCATGAGTCCTGACAAACATAACGACCTTACAACAAGATTAGAAGATTGTATTTCTTAATTTTGAATCCTTAATTTTGAATTCTGAATTCTGAATTTTGAATTTTGAATTTTGAATTTAGAACGGTACCTCCTCCTCTTTGGCGGGCGGGGTCATATTGACGGGCCCGAGTCCAAATTCGTCGTTGGGCATCGCTCCGAGTGCGGCGTTTGACTCCGAGGAGAAGTCCTCGTACTGCTGCTGTGGGCGTGCCTGCTGCTGCGGCAGGGGGATTCCGGCATCCTCCATATCGGCAAAGCGGGTCTGATCCTTCAGGAAGCGCAGGTTTACATCCGTCACGGCGCCGTTACGGTGCTTGGCGATGATAAATTCGGCCATGCCGGCGGTCGGAAGACCATCCTCGGTGGTGTTGATGCCGTAGTACTCGGGGCGGTGGATAAAGGCCACAATATCGGCATCCTGCTCGATGGCTCCCGACTCGCGAAGGTCGCTCAGCTGCGGGCGCTTCGAGCCTCCGCGCAGCTCGGTCGAGCGGTTGAGCTGCGACAGGGCGATGATGGGGACATCCAGCTCCTTGGCAATCGCTTTCAGGGTACGCGAGATGAAGGCCACCTCCTGCTCGCGGTTGCCACCATTGCCCGAGGCACCTCCGGTCATCAGCTGCAGGTAGTCGATGATGATAATCTCGATG
>CAYRPL010000162.1:0-4024 GCA_964426045.1 uncultured Alistipes sp.
GAGTGGTCAATCGAGTAGTGCTCCACCCGATTGCAGATATCCACCGTATTGAGCATCGCCTCGGGGATGTCGCCAAAGATGGCCTCCATCTCCGCACGGGTCTTCATCCACTCCTGTTTCGAGTAGAGCATACGGTCCGGATCATCCAGGTCTTTGCCCGTCGAGAGACAGATCAGACGGTCGTGCGCCTCGGCATTATCCTCATCCACGAAGTGTACATCGTTGGTGCAGACCAACTTAATATCGTGTTTGCGAGCCAGCTCGATGAGTTTCTCGTTCACCTTGAGCTGCAATTCGTAGGCCTCGTGGTTGGCCCTTTCTACGGTCGCCCGATGCAACTGCAACTCCAGGAAGTAGTCCTCCTTAAAGAGGTTTTTATACCACAAAACCGCCTCCTCGGCCTCGTCAATACGCTCCGAAGTGATGCACTTCGGAATCTCACCACCCAGACAGGCCGAGCAGCAGATCAACCCCTCGTGGTATCGCTCCAACTCCACACGGTCGGTTCGAGGATGGCCATAGAAGCCTTCGGTCCAGGCCTTCGATACGATTTTTATCAGATTGTGGTAACCCGTCTGGTTCTTGGCCAGCAGAATCAGGTGGTAACCTCCCAGGTCACCCGCACTCTTCTCCTTGAGTTGCAGACGGCGACGCGCCACATAGACCTCACAGCCGATGATTGGCTTGAAGTCGGGCACAGCCTCCAACTCCTCGATCTTGGCCTTGGCCTTCGCGACCGAAAAGTCGAAATCCTTCTGCATGGCCAGCACATCGTCCAACTGCCCCTTCAGGCGGTTGTAGTGCTCGGCCTCCTCGGGCATCGCTTCGTCCTTCTCGATTTTGGGCTTCAGGGGAGCCAACTCACCCTCCAAGCGGGCAATGTAGGCCTCCAGGTCGGGCTCTTGGGTTAGGAGCGACTCGAGCTTTCCCAAAAGCTTTTTGAGCCCCTTGATTTTATCATGCTTCTTACCGTTCTGCTTCGACACATAGTTATAAAACTCCTTGATGGCGAACATATTACCATGGTCGGTGATGGCAATGCCGGGCTGCCCGTCGCGCATGGCCTTGTCCACCAAACGCGGAATCGAGGCCTGCCCGTCGAGAATCGAGTATTGCGAGTGAACGTGCAGATGTACAAAATCAAGCATAGCTCTTCTTTTTATCTCCGTTTATCCCCCTCCGACGCACTTCCGACCCATCGAACGGGAAAACTCTTCAAAGGTACAAAGATTCGGCTGTTTTTCCAAATAAATAGGAGCACCGAAGCCCATTTTTTTCTTCACACCTCTCGGCGGGCAAAGATAGTTGAAATTTTGGAAAGAAAAATTGGCCCGATGCTTGCAAGTTTTCATTTTTATTGCTAACTTTACGATGAAGAAGAGAAAGAGTGCCTTTGCGACCCTCAAAAACTACTTTGCAAACCGGATTTTATCGGAACAGACCTTATATATAAATAGTATCCGCTAAACCTAAAAACCTACAGCTATGATCGAGGAGACATTGGTGGCCATCCACAGCTACAACACCCTGGCCGAAGCCGAAATCGCCCGCTCGATTCTCTCGAGTGGAGGCATTGAGTCATCCCTGCGTAACGAGTACGCCTCGACGCTCTACCCTACCGGGATTATCCCCGTGCAGCTGATTGTCCGCTCGGAGGACGAAACCGCTGCTCGCGAACTGCTCAACGTGCGCTAAAGCACCCGAGCCAGAAAACAAAGGTTGCCGCAACCCAAACGAATTGCGGCAACCTCTGTTTTTTATGGGGGGGGGTAAACTCGCACAAAATCCCTTACTTGCCCTGTTCGCAAAGCAAGCAGACCCACCGCGCAGGCTCTCTACAGATAGCGCTTTACATCCTCAACGTGCTTACGCTTTTTGCGTCTGAATTCGCGCCACACCATCACCGAGGCGGCAATCACGAACAAGACCGGAAGGGCCAACTCCTTCTTCGGCAGGTGGTTCGTAAAGAACCAATAGAGTTCAAAGCCAAGATAAAGCACCGTAACCACAAAAAAGATCAGCGCCAAGGCAAATGTCTTTTTATTCATACCGGCTTAGTTTTTATAATTCAAAATTCAAAATTTTCATTCCATCCTTCAGTCATTGCGAGGAGGTTGTGAAACAACCGACGTGGCAATCTCCCACAATACGCTTCCGGAATCCTCTTCTCAAGCACACATCACGGAATCAACTCCTGCCATTCGGGGTTAGATTGCGCGATAAGTTCATCCTTTCGCTTGCGCGACCAACTTTTTATCTGTTTCTCACGCTCAACAGCCTGGCGCACATCCTGATACTCCTCTACCAAGACCACCTTATTTAAGTTGTAGCGAGCCGAAAAACCGCCAAATTGGTTATTTCTATGCTGTGCAATACGCTGTTTTAAATCGGTCGTCACACCCACATAGAGCACGTTATGGTGCCGATTGGTAAGGAAATATATGTACGACCTCTTCATTATCTTCTGCTATCTATGCTTGCATCCTTTACTCGCTGTTCGGGAGATTGCCACGTCAGTCGCTTGCGCTCCTTCCTCGCAATGACTGAAGAGAAGTAGATCGGCTATACACTCTTTACTCGCCGCTCAGAAGATTGCCACGTCGTTTGTTTCACAACCTCCTCGCAATGACTGAGGGAAGCCCCCCCAGAAATTAACGATTTTAGGCGTGGAAATTTCGACTCGACCGATGGCTGACGAAGATGGGCTGTACTTGCGGCTCTGCCCATTTTCGGCAGACAAGGAGAGGTGAAATTTACCGCATAAAATAGTCAATTTCCTTGTTCGCAGATAAACTTAATCCGCACCAGACGAATCTCCTCTTCGGTGTAGTCGCCTCCCAGCTCCTCGATGGCCTCGTCGAGCGAATCGCTCTCGGCATCCTCCTTGAAGTAGAGGTAGATGTCGTCGGCCTTCTCCTCGTCCATAAATTGGTTGATGTAGTAGGAGATATCGAGGCGTGTTCCCGAGTTTACGATGGACTCGATTTCGGTCAGCAGCTCGTCAAATTCGAGATCCTTGGCACGGGCGATATCCTCGAAGTCCATCTTGCGGTCGATGGACTGGATGATGAAGATCTTGTTGCCCTGCTTGTTACCTACGGCCTTAACGACCATATCCTGGGGGCGGATAATCTCCTTCTCCTCGACATAGGCCTTGATGAGTTTGATAAACTCCTCACCGAACTTGCGGGCCTTACCCACACCTACACCCGAGATATTCTGCATCTCCTCCAGGGTAATGGGGTACTGAATCGACATATCCTCGAGCGAGGGGTCCTGGAAGATGACAAAGGGGGGCAGGTCGTGCTTCTTGGCCACCTTGCGACGCAGGTCCTTGAGCATCGAGAAGAGCTCCTCGTCGGCCACTCCGCCACGGCCTGCAGGAGATGCCGCCTCGGCCGCCGCCTCCTCGGAGTCGTAGTCGTGGTCGAGGGTTACGGTTACGGGCGTGGGCTTGTCGATGTAGGCCTCACCGCGCTTGTTAATCGAGAGCAGTCCGTAGTTTTCGATATTTTTGTCGATAAGGCCCATAATCAATCCCTGGCGGATTACGGCACCCCAGAAGTTGGCATCGCGCTTCTCTCCGGCGCCGAAATACTCGGACTTGTTGTGTCCGTAGCTCTTGATGAGGGCCGTGGTGCGACCGATGAGTAGGCTCACCAAGTGGTCAGCCTTAAACTTGTCGCCAATCTCGCGCAGCGCCTCGAGGGCCATACAGAGCGAGTCGCGGGCATCAATCTTGGGCTTCGGATGGCGGCAGTTGTCGCAGTTTCCGCAGTTCTCCTCGGCGTACTCCTCACCGAAGTAGTGGAGCAGGGTCTTGCGGCGGCACATCGAGCTCTCGGCATAGGAGACGGTCTCCTGCAACAGGAGTTTTCCAATCTCCTGCTCCGAGACAGGCTTGCCCTGCATGAATTTTTCAAGTTTCTGAATATCCTTGTAGCTGTAGAAGGTCAGACAGTGGCCCTCACCGCCATCACGACCGGCGCGACCCGTCTCCTGGTAGTAACCTTCGAGCGACTTG
>CAYRPL010000163.1:0-4014 GCA_964426045.1 uncultured Alistipes sp.
GGAAGTGGCCTTCTGATCCTCACAGCATGAAAGCCCAAATAGAACCGTCGTTACGGCGGCTCGCCTAAAATTAAAAATCTCGCTCTTCACTCAGTCATTGCGAGGAGGTTACGAAGTAACCGACGTGGCAATCTCCTGCAAAGAGCGTAGAGGGCAAATAAGGAAATTAAGGAATTTAAAGAGGCTAAGGAATTTAAGGAGAGCCCCTGTGCAATTTCTCCTTAAATTCATTAAATTCCCTAAACTCATTAAACTCCTCATATTTTATAGGAGATTGCCACGTCGGTCGGTAAACCTCCCTCCTCGCAATGACTGCGGGAAGTGATTTTGAATTTTGAATTGCTCATTACTAATTACTAATTGAATTATGCGTCACTTGATAGATCCGACCGATCTTTCGGTCAAAGAGATAGATGAGATTATCGCCTTGGCGGAGGATATCATCGCCAATCGGGCGAAGTACAGCGAGGTGCTGAAGGGCAAGAAGCTCGCCACGCTCTTCTACGAGCCCTCGACGCGCACACGTCTTTCGTTCACCTCGGCGATGCTCGAGCTGGGAGGTACGGTGATTGGCTTCTCGGATGCCGCCTCGTCGAGTGTCTCGAAGGGTGAGACCGTGGCCGATACCGTGCGTGTGGTTCGCTGCTTTGCCGATATTATTGCCATGCGCCACTTCAAGGAGGGAGCTCCGCTCGTGGCCTCGCAGTATGCCGGTATTCCGATTATCAACGCCGGAGATGGCAGCCACAGTCACCCCACGCAGACGATGACCGACCTGCTGACCATCCACCGCGAGAAGGGAACGCTGGAGAATCTTACGGTGGGTTTCTGCGGCGATTTGAAGTATGGCCGCACGGTTCACTCGCTCATCAAGGCGATGTCGCGCTATGCCGGTTTCCGCGTCGTGCTCATCTCGCCCGACGAGTTGCGCTTGCCCCCCTATATGTTGGAGGAGATGCGTGCCTCGGGCCTCGAATACCGCGAGGTGAAGTCCCTCGAGGAGGCGATGGCCGACCTCGATGTCCTCTATATGACCCGTGTACAGAAGGAGCGCTTCGCCTCCGAGGAGGAGTATAACCGTGTGAAAGATTGCTATGTGCTCGATACCGAGAAGATGGCCCTCGGCAAGTCCGACATGATTGTTCTCCACCCGCTGCCCCGCGTCAATGAGATCACCCGAGCCGTCGATAACGACCCCCGTGCCGCCTACTTCCGTCAGGTCGAGAACGGTAAGTTTGTCCGCATGGCGCTGATCTACACCCTGCTGAAGTGGGCTCCCGAGAACAAGCCCTTCGACCACACCCCGCAGCTGGCCGAGGGCCTCGAGGTAAATAAGCACACCTGCCCCAATCCGCACTGCATCTCTTCGACCGAGGCTGTGGAGCAGTTGTCTATTAACAGCCGTTGTGCTTATTGCGAGACCTTGCTGTAAAATGTCCTAAACGGGCGATTTCTTCGTTATGCTTGAGGAGCAACTGCTCACATACGTTTTAGTATGCTGCGCGTTGCTCCTCTTCGCATGCCTAGAACTCGCCTCGTTTATGCCATTTTACGGGCCCCGCTTTTTTCGCAGGCCTTGAAAACCCTCGCTTAAAATAGCAATCTCCTTCTATGGTGAGGCTCTGCGCTTGAACTCGCCTCGTTTATGCCATTTTACGGGCCCCGCTTTTTTGGGGGGGCCATTTTACAGGTCTAAAATGTAAAAATGTAAGAAAAATGGCTCAATTCTTTAGGTTCAACTATTTTTTTATTACCTTTGTTTTGCAGAATGTTTTTGGTCGTTTGTCAAAAGTTCTGTGACAAAAGTGTGATAACAAATTGAGAGATAAACCATTAAACAATAACTAAGCTTTATGAAACAAGAGATTTCTGTTTTGCGTCGCATGGTCGGCAGCCTCTTGGCGCTGACGATGCTTGTAGCTGCACCGCTCTTTACCGCCTGCAGCGACAATGAAGAACCCGACCCTGCACCTGCTCCCGAGCCGGAAGAGGTGCTTCCGGCCGATGCAGGTGAGATTACCCTCACCGAGCAGGAGGATGGTACGGTGCTCCTTTCGGTAGAGCCGATAGAGCATGCCGAGAGTTACAAGTGGTACAAAGAGGGGGTATCGGTTCAGAATACGGCTTCGCGTACCTATCTGGCTACCGAGTCGGGTAAATATAAGGTCGCCGGTGTGAATGGCGATGGCGAAGGTAAGGCCAGCGCTGAGGTGCAGGTGACGATTCAGGAGCCTGAACCTCCTCAGCCCGAGGAGCCTGAGGCTAAAGTGGAGGCTACCAAACTCTCCTTCAACGATATTCAAATCAGTGTTGAGGTAAAGGGTGTTGAGGGCTTCTATGCCGGCAATGTGATGACCGAGGCCTTTGTGGCTGAGGATGTGCTGGCCTCGTTGGAGATGATGACCCCCTCGACCAAGACCTCGTATGAGGGCCCGCTGACGGGCTTCCCGGAGGATAGTGGCGAGATGATTCTCCCGGGTGTGAGCTACACGGTATGGGTGGTATTCCCGAAGAGTGGTGCCTACACGGCCGAGGATATTCTTACCTTTGAGTTCACGGCTCCGCAGCTCAGCGAGGGAGGTTCGATCAACGTGACGGCCGGTGAGCCCTACCTGACGCAGAATGAGGTGGAGGTTGATTTGACGGCCGAGGGTGCCTATGCCATCAACTTCGTATGGCTCACGCCCGAGCAGATGGAGGCCTGCACCGATGCCGCCTCGAAGGTGGAGCTGCTGCTCGGTGCCACGCAGTTTGAGGGTGGTTTTGCCACAGCCTACTCGGGAACTTCGGTAGCCTTAGAGCCCGAGAGCGATGTCTGGTTGCTGGCTCTGGCCATCGACCAGGAGGGCCGCTACGGCCAGGTGCTGGAGCAGAAGTACACCACGCTGCCCGCCCCCAAGAACTTTACCCTCACAATCGACCAGGAGGCTCTGGCCATCCATGAGACCGGTGCCACCATCAGCTGGACTCTGACCGATGGTGAGGCTGCGAAGGTGGTTTACTACTACGCACCGGCCGACGATCCCTTCTGGCTCAACAACCTCGGAGAGTCGGTGGAGACGGCTGCGGAGTATATGATTATCAACCCCACGCACAAGAACTTCAAGACCACGACCCAATCCTATGTGGAGCTCACAGGCCTGACCGAGGGTGTGCGCTATACCTTTGTGGCTGTAGCTTTCGATGCCGACGAGAACCCCTCGAAGGGTGATGGTCTCTACTTCACCCCGCAGTCGAGCGTTATCTTCGTTGCCCGCTATCTGGAGGATGGTACAGAGAATCCCGAGTGGACCGCCACCCGACCCACAATCAATGTGCAGGACTTCTGCTTCCTGAAGGGTCAGTTCACACGTCTGTTCTGGATGGTGGGTGTGGTTGATGGTACGACGGGTTACACCACGGCCACCTCGGCATCCTACGTCGACGAGTACTACTCGACCCAGAAGGCTTGGGCCATGGATATCAAGACCAACCCCGACAACAACTATTCGGTCTACTATTGGGTGCCCGACGATCCGAATATTCCCGACCCCAACCACGAACAGGGTGGTGGTACGAGCGTGAGCGCCAAGACTACCGAGGTCTATGAGGATAAGATTTACTACCATCCTCGTGCCCACGGTGATACGATGATTTACGTCACCTGGACCGATGCCGACGGCCGTCTTTATGAGCCCTATTCGATTCCGATGCCGGTGCTTGAGGCAGAGTAAGAATGTTGAAGCTGCAGGTGATTTCTGCGTTACGCTTGCCCTCAAATGCTCATCTACGCTTAAGTAAACTGCGCTTTTTTGGGCTTCGCAGGCCTTGGAATCCCACTTGTTATACAACTTCAAGCAAAAAGAGAGTCGCCCTGATTTGGCGACTCTCTTTTTGCCTGTTTGTATGCCGACAGCCGATTACAGGCGGGCCTTGATGGCCTTCGAAGCCTCCTCGTAGCCGGGCTTGTCCAGCAGCGCGAACATATTCTTTTTGTAGGCCTCAACACCGGGCTGATTGAAGGGGTTGACCTGC
>CAYRPL010000164.1:0-3999 GCA_964426045.1 uncultured Alistipes sp.
AAAGTAGTTAATCTTGGGGAGACTTCGGTCTCCTTTTTTTGTATTGTCGTTGATCATTTATTTTGCACTTCGGTTGTGAATGTGCTTAAAATCGGATAATGATTGTTCAAATAGAGAAATTGCAAGGGGGTAACAAGGACTAAAAAGTCAGGCGCAGAGAGAGATTCACCGCAAAGTTTTGCACTCGCTGGCCGGGTTTCGAGTCCCGATGCGTGAGGCGCCAGATGCAATCCACACGGAAGAAACGGATGATATTCTCCACGCCCACACCCACCTCCAAATAGGGTGTTTCGACGCTCTCCATACTCAAAGGATAGCAGAGGGGAGCCTGAGAGAGGGGCTCCCTCAGAGGGTTACCATTGCGCTTCGAGAGGGTACCCCACACCCCCTTAAAGGTGAACACTTCGCGCAACTGGAGCTTACGCAAGAGCGGAATGCGACCCAAGAACCATCCTCCGAAATGGTGCTCATAGAAGAGCGACAACCAGCTGTCGGTGGCAAACTCATAATAATTCATGCACGAAAAGGCATAGGGGTCGTAAAAATAGGTTCCATTACCCTCTTGGAGCTTGAGAAGCGGATAGGGAAGGCGGCCGAAAAGGTGCCCCGCCTGCAACAGGATCTCGGAGTGCCCGATAGGTGGGAGCTTGGGATCATAGCGCACCCCGAGCTGCATGCGGGCATAGGGCTCACGAAAGTCGGGCAGCGTGGCATAACCGCCCGTCAAATCGAGCTGCAAGATGGGATATTTCGAGCCCAAATATCTCTTATCGAAGATTTGTCGATAGATTTTCTCCTGCTTTGAGATGCGGGTCGAGAGGGATATCGAGTAGTCATTCACCGCCGAAACAGGCTTCAACTCCGGAGTCAGCATCGGCACAAAACGATTTCCTTCGATGCGTTGCACATTGGCCGATAGTCGGTTACTGATGCCATGTATCCACTCATGTTCATAGGTCAGTTCCCCCATGTCCACCATCGAAAGGCGTTCACCTCCGCGGGAGAAGATCGAGGAGAGGATATTACTCTCCGTAAGGGCATTCTGCCCCGCACCGAGCTGTACAACATCGTGCTTTGCGTGAAGTGTAAGTTTGCGCGTCAAGTCACGGCGGAACATCCATTCAAGCGTACCTCCCCCCTTGAAGCGCTCGTCATCGGTACCATAGGCCACATAGCCGGTCAGTCGCCAGCGTTTGCTCACCTCAGAGGTGGTTCGAGCTCCAATCTGAGGGCGCAAACCCTCCAGGTCGTTGAAACTGAGGAACTTGTAATAAGGACCTATACCGATATATTTCGTGTTGTAGTAACCGACAATCACGGTGTTGATTACCGTATAGATGTTGCGATAGAGGGGCAACTGCTGAACCGAATCGACCATCTCATAAATGGAGCGCTCGCGCTCCGAAAGAGCATAGGGGCGCACTTGTTCCCAGTAGCGTTCATCAAAATTCGAGGGCTCCTCGCTACTGAGCGTCACATTATTATTGAGGTCCAAGACCTGCTGTGGAATGGGGCCGTCGAGATCGACCTGCGTATAACCGACCTCACGACTTCCGATAAAAGAGATCAACTTCGAGGAGTCGGATCGGGTGACCGAAAACTCAGCCTCCATTCTATCGCGCTCCCTAAACCAGCGCATAGAGTCCACCATTCGGTTCTTGGCCGAAAGCTGAAGGCTCTTAATCCAGTTCACATTGACTCCGCGAGGCATACGCGCCGAGGCCGACTGCAGAGCATAAGTCGCCGAGTCGATATGTATCTCTCCATCCAAAACCGGCGTAGCCGTGCGTTTGGGATGGAAACGAATTTTATAGGTTTTGCGCCCCTCAACCTCAAGGCTATCGACCAAAAAGTAGTTGTAGAACGAAAGGCCCGACTCGGCAAGAGGTCCGGCAAAACGAACTCCAAAGACCTCGATGAAGTTGTGATAGAAATTGACATCTCCATTGATGTGTCCCGTAAATTGGGCTATCGAGAAGGTATCCTCGATACCCGAAACACGATTAGCCTCAATCACCTCGCGCGTAAAGGAGGGCTGCTTGCTGTGATAAAGCGAAGCCTTGGTCTCAGATATCATCATCGGCAGATAGGGACTTCCCGTCAGGGCCGAGGTGTCGACATAATCGAAGATAAAACCAAAATTGCGCTGCATTCGCTTTGACTTAAAGGTCTTGACATTGGCCAAGTCGAGCTGCATCTTGGTATAAGTTTCACATAAATAGCGCTCATATTCATCCGGATTGTTGAGCGCCTTGCGGCGTATCGCCTCCTTGAGAATGGGATGCGAGGGGTTTTCACCCGGGGTTACAACCACCTGTTCGATGGCAAAATCGGCCGTCTCAAGGGCAAAGTCGACCGTATTAAAACACCGAAGACGAACCGACTTGGTTTGAGGATGATACCCCATGAAGGTCGCCTCAATACGACTCACAGTATCGCGCGACTCAAGAGCATAGACTCCGTTCTCATCGGTTGTGATTCCGGTCGTCGTTCCCGGGAAGAGTACACTGACAAAGGGGATGGGCTGACCGGTGGCCGCATCGGTTACACGGCCACGCACACGGGTAGTTTGTGCGGCAACCGTCAGGGTTGCAACCACCATCCCGATCAGTATCAACAAACGACGACACATCCCATTATAACTCGGTGACAAATGTACTAAAATCCGAGTTGCAGAACAATCCATCTCTGTTTTAGCGCACGATTGGCGACAGATTGACCAAAAAGCAGGGGCGCCGGACTGTTGAGTCAGCGCCCCTTTATCAGACAGCTTCTTAGTCTACTTGTTGTAGGCCTCGATACCGGCCTGGAGGAACTTCACAAAGTTCGAAACCTCCAAATCGTAGCCGTGGGGCTCTACCAGCATATTACCCTCGGCATCCTTCAGAATGTAGTAAGGCTGGGCATTGACACCGTAGTTCTTCAACGCATAGTGCGAGTTGATCTTGCCGAGACTCTTGAGTACCTTACCCGTATCGGTAGTCACCCAATCACTCTCTGCGAGCTCGGTCTTGTCGTCCATATAGAGGGCGACAATCACATACTCGTTGGCCAATAGCTGCATCACCTGCGGGTCGGACCATACACGCTGCTCCATCTCGCGGCAGTTTACGCAACCGTGACCCGTGAAGTCGATGAAGATGGGCTTGCCCACCTCGGCAGCATAAGCCTCGGCCTCCTCGAGGTCGAAGAAGCCCTGCAGACCGTTAGGCAGGTGCAGGAAGTCGGCATACTTGCGCTGCTCACCCGCCGCCGGAGCGTTGGGAGCCGCCACAACCGTACCCTGACCTATCACAAAATCCTGCGAGGTGAGGGGAGGCAGATAACCCGAGAGGCCCTTCAGCGGAGCACCCCACATACCGGGAATCATATAAACTACGAACGAGAATACCACAATGGCGAGTGCCAGACGGCCTACACCCAGGTAGGGCATATCGCTGTCGTGAGCAAACTTGATCTTACCCAGCAGGTAGAGGCCCAGCAACGCAAATACCACAATCCAAATAGCGAGGTAGATCTCACGATCCAACAGACCCCAGTGGTAGGTCTGGTCGGCCACCGAGAGGAACTTCATACCGAGAGCCACCTCAATAAAACCAATTACAACCTTCACCGAGTTCAACCAACCACCACTCTTGGGCATATTCTTCAGCAGCGAGGGGAAGAGAGCCAGCAGCGTGAAGGGCAGAGCAAAGGCGAGCGAGAAGGCGAGCATCGTGACAATCGGAGTCCAGAACTCACCCGAGGTCGACTTAATCAGCACCGAACCTACAATGGGACCCGTGCAGGAGAACGATACCAGCACCAGGGTCAGGGCCAGGAAGAAGATACCACCAACACCCTTCGTGTCGGCCTTCTCGTCGGTCTTATTGACCAGCCACGAGGGCATCGTAATCTCGAAAGCGCCAAAGAACGAGGCGGCGAAGACCATGAAGACGATGAAGAAGATTACGTTGGGCAACCAGTGCGTAGCCAGCCAGTTGAAGATGTCGGCCGTTA